>JAKFCI010000397.1:0-18236 GCA_036676725.1 Chitinophagaceae bacterium | reverse complement strand
GTCAGAAAATTTTAATGCTGTTTCTCAACCGCAATATGCCATTATCAGTCCGGACGAAAAAGCCTTGACTAAAACAAAAGCATATACTCCGGATCCCGAGGAATTTAAAGAATGGCTGGAATGCGGCCTCCAGGCTTTTAAAAAGCAAGCTCCTTAAAATAATTACTCAATTATTCTGCAGGATGTTCCCCGTTTCTTTTGCGGCCTTCAATCAGGGGTTTCGCTTTTATTTCAATGGCATACCCCAAATCATCTGATAAATTGGAGACATTCGTATCACCAATCCATCTACGACCTTCTTTTCTCAGGTTAATATGTTGCGGAGGCTGATTTTCATTATTTCCTTTGTATTGAGAAAGATGCGCCGTGCAATTTCCATCTCTTCCTATTTCTACGTCGTAGTGTGCTAAAGCACTATCATACAACACAACTGCTGTTACTTCCATATTACTACGTTTTGTACATATAAATCCAAAGATGATGCCTCTAAACTTTTTTTGTGCATAACCTGTTTAAATAACCTGTGAATAAGTATTATAAATAAGCAGTCTTATTTAAACTGTGGATTTTTGTAGAAAAACATAATCTTTTAGAGGAATTTGGGAAAAGTGATCTTTTTGGGGAGGGCTTAAAACAAACATTCCAGACAATGAGTCCGGAATGTTTGTAATTAGGCGCCATTCTTAACCAGCCTTCCGCGGCAAGCAAAATCGGTTGAAGGTGCGGTTAGAGATTAAGAATGACAAGAACTTAAAGATATATAAACGTAAAACAAAGAATTATTATTTTATCTGGACTGGAAATTAAGGTAAAATAAATTTTAAAAAAAACAAAGTCAATCTGTAAAAATTTTAGGTCACTAACACCAGGTTTACAGGGCAATTTGCTTATGGATCATCATTTTTCTTAAGTTGATTAATCCATAGCGCATACGGCCTAAAGCTGTATTGATACTGCATCCCGTAATGGTTGCAATTTCTTTAAAGCTCATATCAGCATAATGACGAAGTATGATCACTTCTCTTTGATCTTCGGGTAATTGGTCAAGCATGTCCTTAACCCTGTTATGACTTTGCTTTTTCATCATTTTATCTTCGGCACTTTCTTCTGTAAAATTTAATACTTCAAAAATATCCTGGTCTTCGCCGGTTTTTATAACAGGCGTACGTTTTACTTTACGAAAATGATCGACGCAAAGGTTATGTGCTATGCGCATGGCCCACGGAAGAAATTTTCCTTCATCCGTATAGCGTCCGCCACGCAATGTGTCTATCACACGAATAAAAACATCCTGGAAAATGTCTTCTGCCAGGTACTTATCCTTAACAAGAAAGTGGATAGAAGTATAAAGTTTGTCCTTGTGACGCAATACAAGTGTTTCTAAAGCGTTGGTATTACCAGCAATGAAAGATTGTATTAACTCTTGGTCGCTAAGTTTTGATAGTATTATCATAACACTCCTACAGGGTTTTAAGAAATAAAGGATACAGCAATAAAAAATTTAGGAGTAGAAGTTTATGCGATAGGCAGGTATGCTTTTATGAAGTTTTGAATAGGGATTATTATATCATAAAAATAATCTTCTTTTTCAGAAAAGCAATCTTTCCCCAAAAATTTATTGCCTTAACCTGCAAAAGATCTGTTAATGAATAGTTTGCTAAAGAGGTTAGTAAACTACCTTTGGATGGAATAATATGAGAGCAGCAATTGAAAAGAAAAAATTACCGAAGAGTAAGTCAGAGGCCGAACCAATAATAATTAAAGGCGCAAGGGTACATAATCTTAAAAATGTAGATGTAGAATTTCCCCGCAATAAATTAATCGTAGTCACCGGTGTTTCTGGTTCAGGAAAATCATCGCTTACAATAGATACGCTTTATGCAGAAGGTCAAAGACGTTATGCTGAAAGTTTAAGCGCCTACGTGCGGCAATTTCTTAACCGCATGGATAAGCCCGATGTTGATTACATAAAAGGACTTTCTCCTGCCATTGCTATAGAACAAAAAGTAATTACCCGAACGCCCCGTAGTACGGTTGGTAGCATGACGGAAATTTATGATTATCTCCGTTTGTTATTTGCTCGTATTGGAAAAACCATTTCACCAATATCCGGGCGAGTAGTAAAAAAAGATGATGTAAAAGATGTGCTCGATTCCATAAAAGTAATGAAGGAAGGCGCAAAGGTTTTTATTCTTGCAGCGTTTAAGCAACACCGTAATAGAGACATAAAAGAAGAATTAAATATTTTAATGCAGAAAGGTTTTTCTCGTATTTATGTTTCTGCACTTTCCCGTACCCAAAATGAAAATCCTATCAATGAAAGTACGACACATCGTATAGAAGATTTGTTAGAGAATGAAGATGACCTGAATCGGGCCTTTACTTTCCCGGAAAATGTATATGTATTGATTGATCGGGTGGTTGTAAAAGAATTTGATGAAGATGACATTCACCGCCTGGGCGATTCAATAGGAACGGCGTTTTATGAAGGGGAAGGTGATGTTTTTGTAGAAGCAGATGGTGAAAAACTATTAGGTTTTAATAATCGTTTCGAGCTCGATGGAATTCAGTTTGAAGAGCCAAGTCCAAATTTATTTTCGTTCAATAATCCATTTGGTGCTTGCCCTACCTGCGAGGGTTTTTCAATGGTTTTAGGTATTGATGAAGACCTGGTAATTCCAAACAAACTATTAAGTGTATACGAAGGTGCAGTGGCACCGTGGAAAGGAGAAAAATTAGGACAGTGGAAAGAAAATTTTATCAGGGCTGCACGCAAGTTTGATTTTCCTGTTCACAAACCCATCGCAGATCTTACTGAGCTACAATACCAAACACTCTGGAAGGGCAACCAGTTTGTAGAAGGGATCAATGATTTTTTTAAAGAAGTTGAACAAAATTTATACAAGGTTCAATACCGTGTATTATTAAGCCGCTTTAGGGGACGAACAAAATGCCCGGAATGTGGCGGGTCACGTTTGCGTAAAGAAGCTTTGTATGTAAAAGTGCAAGGCAAGCATATTGGCGAATTAGGGGAATTACCTGTAAAAGATTTAAAGGTTTGGTTTGATAATGCGGCCGAACAATTTTCTGAATTTGAACAATCCATCGCTAAAAGAATACAAATTGAAATAACGCATCGTATCGATACTCTTTTGAATGTTGGCCTCGGTTATTTAACCTTAAACCGTTTAGCCAATACTTTAAGTGGAGGCGAAAGTCAAAGAATACAATTAACTAGAAGCCTTGGCAGCAATTTGACCAACTCATTATACATTTTAGATGAACCTTCAATTGGTTTGCACTCCCGCGATACCGTAAATCTGATCCGGGTTTTAAAAGAATTGCGTGACCTTGGAAATACAGTTGTTGTAGTTGAACACGATGAAATGATGATGCGTGAAGCAGATCATATTATTGACATGGGGCCGCTTGCCTCACACCTTGGTGGCGAAGTAGTGGCTGTTGGTAATTACGACGAATTGGTCGGCAATGAAAAAAGCCTGACGGGCAAATACCTCAAAGGAGAATTAAGTATTGATCCGCCAAAACAAATTCGTAAATGGAAGAATTCAATTATTGTAGAAGGTGCACGCCATCATAATTTAAAAGATATTACGGTTGAATTTCCGCTGAATGTGTTGTGTGTGGTTAGTGGCGTAAGTGGAAGCGGCAAAACAACATTGATCAAACACATTTTATATCCTGCCCTGCAAAAATTAAAAGGAGAAACAGGCGATAAGATCGGGTTACACAAAGGCATAACCGGCGATGTAGATGCCATAGTTGCCATTGAAATGGTAGACCAAAACCCGATCGGAAAATCTTCACGAAGCAACCCTGTTACATATATCCAGGCCTGGAATGGCGTTCGCGATTTGTATGCGGCACAACCATTAAGTAAGATCCGTGGTTTCCAGGCCAAACATTTTTCGTTTAATGTTGATGGCGGTCGCTGCGATGCTTGTAAAGGAGAAGGAGAAAAAGTGGTAGAGATGCAGTTTTTAGCAGATGTTCATCTCACCTGTGAAGTATGTAATGGTAAAAAATTTAAAGAGGAAGTTTTAGAAGTTCAATACAAAGGCAAAAGCGTTTACGAAGTTTTAGAAATGAGTGTAGATGAAGCGGTTGAATTTTTTAAAGATGAAAAAGGTATTTCCAATGCCATTAAACCGCTAACCGACGTAGGATTAGGTTATGTAAAATTGGGTCAATCTTCCGATACGCTTTCTGGTGGAGAAGCCCAAAGAGTAAAACTGGCGACATTTTTAGGGAAAAGCAAAGCAACAGGTAAACTACTTTTTATTTTTGATGAACCCACAACAGGTCTTCACTTTCACGATATAAAAAAATTACTTGCTTCATTTAATGCTTTAATTGACCAGGGGCATTCAATATTAGTAATTGAACACAATACCGATGTATTAAAAAGTGCTGACTGGATAATTGACCTGGGACCTGAAGCAGGCGTTGATGGTGGTTACCTGGTGTATGCAGGCAAACCGGAAGGATTAAAAAAAATTAAAGAAAGCCACACTGGCGCATATCTATAATTGAAAAAAAACAAGCGCAAAAAAAAGCTGTCTAATTCCTAGACAGCTTTTTTTAAAACCAGTTTGTTTATCTTAATCGATCCATACTCTTAATCAATTTCTCATCTTTCAATATTCCCCTTGCAGCTAAAATAAAACAGCCTAAAATGGCAAAATAAAACACTGCCCAAATAGCAACATTTCCAGAAAGGAAGTTGCCGGCTTCAATTATATAAACGGTTAACAATACCACCGATAAAAAAATGCCCAGGTAAGTCAATTTTAATTGAAGGCGACGATTATCGTAAAGAAATATAGTAACAAATGCCAGTGCTGCTGTTAACACGGTTAATATCGTTAACCATATAGTTGTTCTTGCATTTAGTTCGACAATAAAACCTGGCAATAAATCTTTTGCCCAGTCTCCACTGTAGAATGGAAACCGGAAGGTGATTGCGTTAAAACCGGCAGCAAGTAATAACCAAATACTTTGTAAGCGTTGCAACATGAATAAGAAGTTTAAAGTTTATTATTTAAATGTTTTGTGTTCAAAACCATTATTGAAACCCTAGCTGCGCATATAATGGAAAATCGTTCATTAGCTTGTGAACATCTTTCTGTACTTCTGTAATGGTGGTTTCATTATCAATATCCATTAATACTTTATCAATTAATGCTACTACCGTTTCCATTTCTTTTTCTTTTAAACCACGTGTGGTAATTGCAGGTACACCCACTCTTATACCCGAGGTAACAAACGGACTTTTATCATCAAACGGAACTGCATTTTTATTTAAGGTAATGTGTGCCCTGTCTAAAGTTTCCTGCGCTTTTTTGCCAGTTATATTTTTATTACGCAGGTCAATCAACATCAGGTGATTGTCTGTGCCTCCGCTGATGATACCGTAGCCACGGTTAACAAAAGCCTTTGCCATTGCCTGGGCATTATTCTGGATTTGCTGTGCATATTGAGCAAATTCATCGGTCAATATTTCGCCAAAAGCAATTGCTTTTGCAGCTATAATATGTTCCAGGGGTCCGCCTTGTGTTCCCGGGAAAACAGCCATGTCCATTAAATGGCTCATCATCCTGGTATTGCCTTTCGGGTCTTTTAATCCAAATGGGTTTTCAAAATCTTTACCCATTAAAATAATACCACCACGAGGTCCACGTAAAGTTTTATGCGTGGTACTAGTAACAAAATGGCAATGTTCAAATGGGGAAGCCAACAGACCTTTTGCAATTAAGCCGGCAGGGTGTGCAATATCCGCCATTACAAAAGCGCCAACTTCGTCAGCAACTTTACGTATGCGGGCATAATCCCATTCGCGGCTGTAGGCTGATGCGCCGCAGATGATCATCTTTGGTTTTTCTTTCCTGGCGGTTGCTTCCAGGCTTTCATAATCCACGAGACCGGTTTCTTTATCAACCGCATAAAAATAGGGCTGTTAAATTTTGCCGCTAAAGTTAACCGGCGAACCATGGGTTAAGTGACCTCCCATGCTAAGATCAAGGCCTAATATTTTATCACCGGGTTGCAATAAAGCTAAAAAAACGGCAGCATTTGCCTGGGCACCACTATGGGGTTGCACATTGGCATAAGCGCAATTAAAAATTTCTTTTGCACGGTCAATGGCAAGTTGTTCGGTTTGGTCTACAAACTCGCAGCCACCATAATAACGGCGACCAGGGTAGCCTTCTGCATATTTATTGGTAAGTACCGAGCCCATGGCCTGGATAACCTGCAGGGAAGTAAAATTTTCAGATGCGATCAATTCGATACCATTGCGCTGGCGCTCTAATTCCTTATAAATAATATCAAATACCTGTTTGTCTCTTTGCATTTTGGTTGGTCTCTTTTTATTTTATGGTGTGCACAATATTAAAGCAGGGAACAATGTTGAATAGATTTGATACCGTACAAGTGAGTGACACAACATAAGTTGAATAGCCATTACCAGGCCGGTACAATAATTACTACAAAAATAAGAGTGTGTGGCATAGAGTGAGTTTAATCCTTTAATTTCTAAATTTTTAAAAAAGCTTAGTTTTGTCCGCTTCTATTAAAAATATTAGATTACTGTTTGAGGATGGGTGTAAAGACAAGAGGATACGACCATCAAAACATTACGAATGAAAGCAATTATTCCGGTAGCAGGCGCAGGAACGAAACTTAGACCTCATACATATACGCAGCCCAAGGCATTAATACCGCTGGCAGGTAAAACGGTGTTAAGCATTATAATTGACCAATTAAGAAATGCGGGCATTAACGAATTTATTTTTGTTGTTGGTTACCTTGGCGAGAAGATCCAGGACTACGTACAATTAAATCATCCCTTTATACGATCGCATTTTGTGCAGCAGAACGACAGGCAGGGAATAGGCCATGCGCTTAAACTTACCCGCGATATTGTAAATGGTGATGAAATGTTTATTGTGCTTGGCGATACGATTACCGAGTATGATATTGACGCCGTTTTAAAAAGCCAAACATCAATGTTAGGAGTTAAAAAAGTTGATGACCCCCGTGCTTTTGGTGTGGCTGAAATGGATTGTGATAATATAGTTACGCATGTAATTGAAAAGCCACAGATCCCAAAATCAAATATGGCGCTTGTCGGTGTCTACAAAATCAAGGAATCGAACATGTTGTTTGAATGCCTGGACAGCAACATAAACCAGGAAATAAAAACGCATGGCGAATACAGCATTACAGACGCTATTGATTGCATGATAAAAAAGGGCGTTCAAATAAAAGCCTTTAAAGTTGATAGCTGGTTTGATTGCGGCAAGCGGGAAACTTTACTGGAATCAAATGCAACACTTTTAAAAAAGTTTGGTGGCAGCATTATGTCTACCCAGGCTTACGAAAATACGGTTATCATTCAGCCGGTGCGCATTGGTAAAGGTTGCGACATTCGCAATTCTATTATCGGTCCCAATGTTACGGTAGGAGAAAGCACCACCATCGAATCTTCCATTATAAAAAATTCCATCATCGGTTCTTTTTCTAACCTGTTTGACATTGTTTTAGACTATTCAATCATTGGCAGCGATACAGGTATTCATGGCGAAACACGTACGCTGAATATTGGTGACAATACTGATATTAATTTAGGATAATGGTAGTATGCAGGTAAGATTGTTTCTTCTCAACAAATAATTTTTATGTAACCATCTTTAGAATTTTTTTCAACTTTTGTTGCGTCGCACACTTCAACGTTCTGAACTTTAATCTTCATATTTGCACAGAACAAACCTGCATTGCATTCATGTTTCAAAATCGTATTACCCAACTTTTTGGCATACAATATCCCATCATCCAGGCCGGAATGATTTGGGCCAGCGGTTGGCGGCTTGCCAGCGAAGTAAGTAAAGCGGGAGGGCTGGGTATGATTGGTGCCGGAAGCATGTATCCCGATGTTTTGCGGGATCATATTCAAAAATGCAAAAAGGCTACCTCAAAACCTTTCGCGGTAAACGTTCCTTTATTATACCCCGATCTTGAAAAACACATTCAAATAATTATTGAAGAAAAAGTACCGGTCGTTTTTACATCTGCAGGAAATCCTAAGATATGGACTAGTGTTTTAAAAGAGCAGGGTATTAAAGTGGTACATGTAGTAAGCAGCAGCAAATTTGCTTTAAAAGCACAAGAGGCTGGTTGCGATGCAGTTGTTGCAGAAGGTTTTGAAGCTGGCGGGCACAATGGCCGCGAAGAAACAACCACCCTGGTTTTGATACCCGCAGTTGTCCATGCAGTTACCATCCCAGTAATAGCTGCGGGTGGAATTGCAACAGGAAGGCAAATGTTTGCAGCCATGTCGTTAGGTGCAGAGGGTGTACAATTAGGAACAAGGTTTGTGGCCAGCGAAGAAGCTTCTTCACATATAAATTTTAAACAAGCTGTTATTAATGCAGCGGAAGGCGATACCCAGTTGTCATTAAAGAAGCTGACGCCGGTGCGCCTATTGAAAAATAAATTCTTTTTGCAGGTTCAGGAGGCTGAGAAAAGAGGTGCAAGTGAAGATGAGCTTAAGGAATTGTTAGGCAGATCAAGAGCGAAGAAAGGAATGTACGAAGGAAACCTTGAGGATGGTGAATTAGAAATTGGACAAGTAAGTGCATTGCTGGATGATATTTTGCCTGCAAAAAACATTGTTGAAAATATTTGGAAAGAGTTCCAGGAAGCTTTGGAGCATCCAATTAAAAATATAACTTTACAAAGTAATATATAGGTGTTTTCCCCACCTTTAAAGATCTATTATGAAATATAAAATCTTATTATTCTCCGGTCTGGCAATTATGTTTGCTTTGACAGCCAGTGCATCAACCGATCCAGGCACGGGTGCAGATGATATTAATAAAATTGATATTGTTGGTGGAGTTTTTCATAATGATTCCAAGAAGCCTTTAGGTAATGTTACCGTAAAAGTTTATTCTGCATCAAATAAGGAAAAGGCTGTAATAACAGATAAAAATGGTACTTATACTTTTAATGACCTGAAGCCTGGAAGTTATAAGTTTGTTTTTGAAAAAGACGGTTATAAAAAAGTAACCATGGAAAAAACAATTACAAAGGTTAGTGAAGCCGGTCAATTAAATATTAAAATGGAACAGCATTCAACCTTCGATTATATGCCCGGCCCAACGCACTTTTTTGATTTTAAATAGTTGGTTATAATTTTTGAAATTGGGATGTGTAGACCACATCCCAATTTTTTTGGTTATGGCGCAAAACGCTTAAACCTTCGGCTAACCAGGCTTCCTTAAATTCCTTTTGTTTAAAAACTTTCCAGGCTTCGTAAAATCCTTTTTTAGGCAAATCCCTTGTTGCAATGGTAATATGCGGGTGAAAAGGCCGCTCATCAATCTTTGTTTTATACTGTGGTTGCGTTTTAAAATAATTATCCGAAGCCTCTTTTAATTGTTGCAGGTTTATGTTAGAAGCTACATCTATAAATATTGTTTTTGGTGTAAATACGGAAAAGTTTTCTGTGGCAATTGAAAAAGGCAAAATTTGGTTTGATATAAGATCGATTGAATTTATAAGTTCTGCTTCTAACACTTCATCCATCCAAAAAGGAGCAAGCAAGGTGATATGAGCCGGCGATTTTAATCCAACCTTGCAGCCATAGTTTTCAAACATGAAATTTTTATGCGCCTGGATGCGTTCATTCAAATCTTGTGGTAAAACTATGGCCGTAAAATACATGTACATAAAAAAAAGTCCCGCTAACGGCGGGACGGCAACATTAATTTACGATTTTATTATTGACTAATCAATATCGATGTTAAAATCATCGCCATCTTTTTTGATCGTAAAATTTTTATGCTTATTTAAAAAGTTGCTGTATTTTTTATAAACATCTGCGCCTGCATCTTTTCCATTTATTTTCAGCGTGCCATCTTCATGCTCAATAGAATATTTTTCATTTTTATTGATCAAGCCGTCTTTATCCAATCCATCAACAAAGCCTTTATATTCTGTCATTTCGGCTTTTGCTTTTTCAATGCTTATTTTTGCTTCCTTCATTGACTTTTCAATTTCAGGGCGCAGGTTTTTTAATTCCATTTCTATCTTAGGAATATCTATTTCTTTTACCCGCTCCATTTCTTTACGCATTTTTTCCATGTCAATTTTTGCAATGGAGGCATCAACTTCTGCTTTTATTTTTTCGGCGTTCACTTCTTTTAATGCAGCTTTCATTTCGACATCAATATTGACATCTTTTAATTCCTTCATGGCCACTTCCAGGTTTTTTTGCATTTCTTTCATGTCAATGCTGTTCAAACTTCTGTCTACTTCCGCCTTGATTTTTGCAATATCAACTTCCTTTAATGCTTTATCCATATCCTCCTTAAACTTTCCGGAATTTAATTCTTTAAGCGAAGCCTGGATTTCTTTTTCCATCTTTTCCATGCGTTCGCTGCTCATTTCTTTTTCCAATTGCAGCGCACTTCTGTCAATCTCCTCTATTACTTCATCCAGGTTGCGGATCTTCTTTTCTTTTTTTGTTGGAACGGTATCTTCCAGGACTTTTTGGTTCGGTGCGGCCGATTGATTCCATGCAGTAACGGAAAGGATCATTGCCGCAACTACGGCTACTACGGTTATATAACTTACTTGTGGTTTCAGGTTCATAAACTTGTTGTTTAAATGTATAACGAATGATTTCGTACCAAATGTACGATTCGGTTCGTATTCAGCACAAACCGTTCATCAAGTTTTATTCTGCCAAGGTTAAAAATGAATCTTGCTCCTTGCTCAATAGAATTACAAGTAGTAAAAGAGTGCGACGCAACAGGCGGTGATATTAGTATTGCAGCTAAGTGCAAAAAAAAATCCCTCACCATGGTGAAGGATTTTGTAGGAGCAAAAAAACATCAGCGCACGATCCACTTCATGATCTGTTTGAACGAAGGTTTTTTGCCATATGATAAAATGCCGGTCCGGTAAATTTTTGCACTTAACCAGGTTGTAAAAATAAATCCGATAACGAGGGAAACCATTGACAATCCAAGCTGCCAGTAAGGCACGGTGTCTGGCACACCGAATGGAATTCTCGCCATCATAACAATGGGAGAGAAGAATGGAATGATGCTTGCCCAGGTTGCCAAAGAACTACCGGGATCATTAATGGCATTCATCATAATAAATATGCCTAAAACTATAGGCATTGCTATTGGTAAAGACAAGCTTTGTGCATCTTGTGTGTCTTCGTTAACCGCACTACCAACTGCAGCATATAAGGAAGCATAAAATAAATAGCCGCCTAAAAAATAAAATAGAAAACAAAAAACAACCAATCCCCAGTTAATGCTTGATAAAGTATTTTGCGCTGATGCAAGCGTTTTTATGGCATCGGAACTTTGTGCCGATGAACCGGGCATTCCGTCCTGCGATTGTTGTACTTGTTGCAATAGCTCCGGTGGAATAAGTGAGCCAGCAATTGTAGTTAGTACGCTAATTAATATGATCCAGATAAGAAACTGGGTTAAGCCAACGGCTCCAATACCAATGATCTTCCCGAGCATTAATTGAAATGGACGAACAGAAGAAATAATGACTTCGGCAATACGGTTTGTTTTTTCTTCCATTACGCCGCGCATTACCATAACGCCATAAATAAACAGCGTGATGTAAATTAAAAAGCCTGTTATATAACCAATGGCACTTGCAATATCAAGATTGCTTTCTTTCATATTGCCATCTTCGCCTCTTTTTGTTGTGCTGATACTGACCGTTTCTGCACGGTTTTTTATGGAGTCAATTTTTTTGGGATCAACCTTCAATTCCTGGCTGATCATATTATTTTCCAGGGCACGGTTAATGTCCTTACGTATACGTTCATCAGCAAATCGGCTCAGGCTTTTTTCTGTAATGATCTTAAAATTGGGCGTATTGTTGATGCCTGAATTTGGCGCTAAGAGTATAGCAGAATAACCCTTTGCAACAAAATTACTGGTGTCTATTCCCGTTACAAAACTATAATTGACTGTTTTGGTGCTTTCAAGATTTGATTTTAAAATGCCCTGGCTATCTACCACCGCAATTTTTTCTTCACTTATATTTTTTACTGTAATAAAAATGATGGCGCCAAGAACACCTGCAATGATAATGGGCGTTAATAAAGTAGAAAGGATAAAAGTTTTCTTTTTTACGCGGCTTAAGTATTCACGTTTTATAATAATCCAGGTTTTGTTCATATAGTTAGTTTAAGCAGTTATGGTTTGAAATTGACGGGCAGCCGGCGTACCTTCTACCAGTTGTATAAAAATTTCGTTTAGTGAAGGCAGTATTTCATTAAAAGAAACGATCGATGCATTTTGTTGCAGGTAATAATTCAATACGTCGTTTGCAGTAAAGCCTTCATTAATGTGTACAACAACTGAATGATCATCGTTTTGTTTTACGATTTCGAAAGCCTGGCTGTAATTATTTGCCGGCAATCCTTCAAAACCAATACGGAAAAGGTTTTGCTTGAATTGCTGCTTTACACTTTTAACCGTGCCGTCTAAAATCTTCTTTCCTTTATTCAGCAAAACAATCTGGTCGCAAATTTCTTCTACTTGCTCCATTCTATGAGTACTAAAAATAACAGTTGCCCCACCTTTTGCCAGTTTAAAAATTTCATCTTTTATTATGTTACTGTTCACCGGGTCCAGCCCACTAAAAGGCTCATCTAAAATGATCAATTTAGGCTGGTGCAAAACCGTTGTAACAAATTGTAATTTTTGTGACATGCCTTTTGAAAGGTCTTCCACTTTTTTGTTCCACCAGCTTTCCATTTCCAGCTTCACAAACCATTCTTTTATCAACTTCATTGCCTTGTCTTTGGGCAAACCTTTTAACTGCGCTAAATAAAGAGCCTGTTCACCGATCTTCATTTTTTTATACAAGCCACGTTCTTCGGGCATATAACCAATGTGTTCAATATCCTTATTTGGATCAAAATCTTTTCCATTAAAAAGAATTTGACCGGAGTCAGGATAAAAGATACCAGTGATCATGCGCAGCAAGGTGGTTTTGCCAGCGCCATTTGGTCCAAGCAAACCGAAAATGCTTCCCTTTTCGATGGAAATGCTAATATCATCTACAGCTTTTTGGGTAGCATAATATTTCTTCAAATTCCGAAGCTCTAAAATCATAGCAGAAGTTTATTTAATTGAAGTGCAAAGTAAGGTTTAGAAAAAAAGGAATAAAAAATTTATGATAAATGAGAACATTAATCGGGCGGTGAAAAATTAGCAATCATATCGGCGACCTTTTCACCATCCATAGCTGCACTAACAATGCCACCAGCATAGCCTGCGCCCTCTGCACAAGGATAAAGATTTTTAACCTGTGGATGTTGATAAGAAATTTTATCTCTTGGAATACGTACTGGTGAAGAAGTTCGTGACTCTGTCGCTACTACAACAGCATCATTGGTAAAATAACCTTTAAGTTTTTTACCAAATTCTTTAAAACCTGTTTGCAAAGCTTTGTGTACAAAGGATGGTAGTACATCTTTTAAATGTGCAGAATGTATACCGGGTAAATAACTGCATTCCGGTAAGGAGGACGATAGAATTCCTTTTGAAAAATCAGCCAGGCGTTGGGCAGGTGCTACTAATTTTCCACCACCTGCTAAAAAAGCTTTTTGTTCAACTGATTTTTGAAACATCATAGCAGCCAGTGGACCGTACGATTTAAATTCCTTTACATCTTCATGTTCAACATTCACAACAATTCCGCTGTTTGCAAAAGGGTTATTTCTTTTAGATGGCGACCATCCGTTGACAACAATTTCTCCCGGCGCTGTTGCAGCGGGTGCTATGATGCCACCTGGACACATACAAAATGAAAAAACGCCTTTACCATCTACCTGTTGCACTAAACTATAAGCTGCCGGCGGTAAATATTCAGCTCTTAAATCGCAGTGATATTGTGCAGAATCGATCAAAGATTGCGGATGCTCCACCCGAACGCCCAGTGCAAAAGGTTTCGATTCAATTAAAATATTCCTGGCATGCAATAATTCAAAAATGTCTCTTGCAGAATGACCTGTTGCAAGGATTACTTTGCTGCATTCAAGCCTATGTCCATCAGCACATACAACCTGTTTTATTTTATCCTTTTCAAGAATAAGATCAACTACTTTTTTCTGGAACAATACTTCTCCACCACAATCAATTATTTTATCCCGCATGGCGGTGATAATTTGCGGCAATTTATTGGTACCAATATGAGGATGGGCCTCGTATAAAATTTTTTCTTCCGCACCAAAATGAAAAAAAATGCTCAAAATTCTTTGTACATCACCTCTTTTTGAGCTGCGTGTATATAATTTGCCGTCACTATAGGTTCCTGCACCGCCTTCGCCGAAACAATAATTGCTATCGGGGTTGACAATTCCATTTTTATTCATAGCGGCCAGGTCTCTTCGGCGTGCACGAACATCTTTTCCTCTTTCCAATAATATCGGCTTTATGCCATGTTCTATCAATCGCATGGCGGCAAACAAACCGGCTGGTCCCGCGCCAATAATTATTACTTTCCTGGATGCCTGGTGAACATCTTTAAAACCAAGAGAAACTATATTTCTTTTTTGGAAAGGTTCGTTTATAAAAACTAAATAAGTTAATTGAAACCAAGCCTGTCGGCTGCGGGCATCCAACGATTTTTTTATTAATTGGTAACCGTTAATATCATCTGGATTGACCGCACATGATTGTGCTAAAAGGCTTTTGATCTTTGTATCATTAGCCACCTCGGAGGGTAAAACTTTGAGCGTAATTGTTTTTTGCATGTCAGGTTTTTATCCTGAAAATTTGTAGGTCAAAGTTGAAGCATTTTTTTTAAACAATTAATTGTGGTTTCAAAACAGCAAAAAGGCTTGCACTATTTTTTAGCGGTTAACTTTGCCTCCTTAAAAATTTTTTGCTAATGAATGGTTTTCAACGCCTGTTACTTCTATTATTTTTTCCTGTCTTAATAACCGCATGTAATACAGCTTATGTGCCTTCCAAGGCAAAATACCTTGATTACCGCATTACATCGGCATTGCCAAAAGATAGTGCATTATTGGATTTATTAAAGCCTTATAGCGACAGTGTAAATAGTAGTATGAATAATGTAATAGGCGAAGCTGAAAAGTCGCTTGATAAAAAACAACCCGAAGGCACCTTGGGAAATTTTATGGCGGATGCCATGTTTTTTTCTGCAAAAGAAAAATTCAGCGTGCCTGTAGATGCCGCATTTGTAAACTATGGCGGTATTCGTATAACTCAATTGGCGCAAGGAGCAGTAACCCGTGGGAAGATCTTTGAATTAATGCCATTTGACAACATAGTGGTTCTACAAAAACTAAAAGGCACGGAGTTGCAGCAGTTTTTAGACCTGGTTGCTGAAAGAGGTGGTTGGCCATCTGCCGGCATAACCATGCAGATAAAAGATAAAAAAGCAATTAATGTTCATGTGGGTGGAAAGCCCCTGGACCCCAATGCGACTTATACGGTAGCTAACTCTGATTACGTAGCAAATGGCGGCGATAATGCGGATATGCTGAAAGTATTACCACAACAAAATATTGGCTACCTGTTTCGGGACGCTATTTTTGATTATATAAAATCATTGCAATCTAAAGGAAAAAATATTTCTGCCAATATAGAAAACCGTGTTACAAATGCTCAATAGAAGAAAGTTTATTACACAATCTGCGCTTGCTACTGGAACATTTTTCATTAGTTCAAAATTATCGGCAGCTACTGGCCTTTTTGATGCCCCTGTTAAGCTTACCATTTTACATACCAACGATGTTCATAGCCGCATAGAACCTTTTCCAATGGATGGAAGTCGCAACCAGGGTTTAGGTGGTGTTGCAAGCCGGGCTAGGTTAATAAATAAAATAAGAGGTGAAGAAGAAAATGTTTTGTTGTTTGATGCCGGAGACATTTTCCAGGGAACGCCGTATTTTAATATTTACAAAGGGGAGCCGGAAATAAAAGCTATGTCCTCTATGGGTTATGATGCGACCACCATAGGAAATCATGATTTTGACGGAGGTTTAAATAATTTAAACCAGCAATTAAAGCAACATGCGGCCTTTCCAATGATCGTTTGTAATTATGATTTTAATGGAACTGTTATGGAGCATAATTATATGCCCTATAAAATTTTTAAGAAAGGCGGGTTAAAAATTGGTGTATTGGGTTTGGGTATTGAGTTGCAGGGATTGGTACCGGAAAATTTAGCGGAGGGCACTAAATATTTAGACCCCATTCAGTATGCAAATAAATACGCTGACGAATTAAAAAGAAAAAATTGCGATCTCGTCGTGTGTTTATCGCACTTGGGCTATAAATATGATGGAAATAAAGTGAGTGATTTGATTTTAGCAAAGGAAACGAGTAATATAGATTTAATTATTGGCGGACACACCCATAGTTTTTTACCAGCACCCGTTATCGTAAAAAATAAAAGAGGCGAAGACGTGCTGGTTAACCAGGTGGGATGGGCTGGTATTCAGTTAGGTAGGCTGGATTTTCTTTTTGAGAAAAGCAGCAATAAAAAGTTGATAAACTCGGGTGCTATAGAGGTGAGTAAAATAAATGAGATATAAAAGTTTTTTTTTCATTTTCTTTTGCTGAAATTCGTCCCCCGTCCTAAAAAAATCTTTTTATACACAGATTGTGAAAAACTTAGTGTAGCTTAATTTAATAACTCATTTATAAACTGCTTTTCGTTCATGTTGAAAACTGCTGAACTCGTTTGGACCAATTGTTTGTCAATTATAAAGGACATAGTAGAATGGCAACACTTCAAAACCTGGTTTGAGCCTATTAAGCCTGTTGGGTTAAAGGATAATGTATTGATCATACAGGTACCCAGCCAGTTTTTTTATGAATACCTGGAGGAGCATTACGTAAACCTGCTTGCAAAAACTTTAAAAAGAGAATTAGGTAAAGAAGCACAATTAGAATACCGCATCATGGTTGATGGTGGCAATAATTATAATAAACCACTTACCGTTGATGTAGCAGGGCAAGGGTATAAATCGTTCTCTAATAACGAAATGGATTTTCCCTTGGTTATGAATACGCCGGTCAAAAACCCTTTTGTCATCCCGGGGTTAAAGAAAATGCACATCGACCCGCAACTGAACCCAATTTATACTTTTGACGCATATATAGAAGGAGATTGTAACCGTGTAGCACGCCGTGCCGGCAAAACCGTTGCCGAAAAACCTGGTGCTAATTCATTTAACCCGCTTGTAATTTACGGTTCGGTAGGTTTGGGTAAAACACATCTCGCACAAGCCATAGGCAACGAGGTGAAACGCCTTCAGCCAAATAAAGTGGTGCTTTATGTAAGCTCCGAAAAATTTATTAACCAATTTGTAGACCATAGCCGCAATAATGCGATCAATGATTTTATTCATTTCTATCAATTGATAGACGTGTTGATCATTGACGATGTACAATTCTTTAACAGGGCCGAAAGATCGCAGGATGCTTTCTTCGCCATCTTCAATCATTTGCACCAATCGGGCAAACAATTGGTATTAACTTCCGACAAAGCACCTAAAGACCTTGATGGTATGCAGGAGCGTTTGTTAAGCCGTTTTCGCTGGGGTTTAAGCGCCGATATTCAAGCACCGGATTACGAGTGCCGAATAGAAATATTGGAACGTAAAATGAAGAACGATGGCCTGGAAATGCCGAAAGAAGTGGTGAAGTACATTGCCTACAACATCAATAATAATATTCGCGAATTAGAAGGAGCGTTAATTTCCTTGTTGGCACAATCTTCGCTCAATCGTAGGGAAATAGATCTTGAATTAGCAAAGAAAGTGTTACGAAATTTTGTCAAATCAACCAGCAAAGAAATAACGATCGATACCATTCAAAAGCTGGTATGCGAGTATTTTGAAGTACCTTATGACAAGCTGTTACAAAAAACACGCAAGCGTGAAATTGTGCAAGCCCGTCAAATAAGTATGTACCTGGCAAAAGCCTTTACAAAAAATTCTCTCAAAACTATAGGCGAACATTTTGGGGGCCGCGATCATACAACCGTGATCCATTCCTGCCAAACGGTAAAAGACTTAATGGACACTGACGGTGTTTTCCGCGATAACGTAATGGAACTGCAGCAAAAAGTTCAGTTGGCTGCCATGTAATCAAAAACAACCTTATTTAAAATATTTAAAACCTTCT
>JAKFCI010000396.1:0-1599 GCA_036676725.1 Chitinophagaceae bacterium | reverse complement strand
TGGATTTGTTCTGTCAAGATTAATTTTAAAAACTATTGTGTGCCTGTGGGTAGTTGAAGAGAGGTGATACACCATTGTTAGATGCGTTTTCCAGTCAATACAAGTAAGGCAAAAAAGGTAATTATAATTGTGAGGTAGGTTGCGAAGTTGTTTTGCTAATGGCTTCCATTGTGCTGGTTCAATTAAAATATTCAACCACTCACCTGTTTCATCGAAGGTGGCAGAAGGCAAGACGGTTGAAATGAAATTTTTAATTTCTTCGTTTGTCATGGTTCCATTTTTTCATTCCTGATTTGTTCACGTGTCAAGCCACTTTTAATTTTTTCCTGCAAAGAAATAAGTGCATGCAGCAATGCTTCAGGCCGAGGAGGGCAACCGGGTATATATACATCTACAGGAATAATATGATCGGCACCTTTAACTACCGAATAAGTATTATAGAAAAATGGTCCCCCACTTATGGCACAGGATCCCATTGCAATTACATATTTCGGATCGGCCATCTGGTCGTACAGTCTTTTTAAAACCGGCGCCATTTTATTTACAATCGTGCCTGCAATGATAATTACATCTGCCTGCCTTGGCGTGGCTCTTGCCACCTCAAATCCAAATCGGGAAAAGTCATATTTGGCAGAAGCAACGCTCATCATCTCTATTCCACAACAACTTGTAGCAAAAGTGAGCGGCCATAAAGAGTTGGAGCGGGCCCAGTTAATTATATCCTGCACGGTTGAAGCGATTATTCCTCCGCCGGGTGTTTGCAAAACCTGGCCAGGAAAGTCTTTATTTTTTTCCTGTATTTCTGCTCTTACATCCATTTTAATGCTCCTTTTTTATGGGCATATAAAAAACCCATGAATAAAATGAAAATGAATATGAGGATCTCAACCAGGGCAACCATGCCTATCTTTTTTACTACAACGGCCCATGGATACATAAAAATCAATTCAACATCAAAAATTAAAAACAATAAAGCATAGAGATAATAACCGACGGGAAATTGGTGCCACGGCGTTGTTACGGTTGGTATACCACATTCGTAAGGCTGACCTTTTTGCGCATTTTTGCTGCCTTTATTAAATAGTTTTCCTGCCATGATACCACCGGCAGAAAAAAGTACAGCAGCCAAAATCAAAACTATTAATGATACCGGTCCCATAGTAGTATTCGTTTTCGACAGGTTTATATTTCAAAGTCAACTATTCGTATCGCTTAACCTACAAAAGGTACACATATAATTAATTCCAAGTTTTATCTAGTGATAATATTTTCATTCTATTTCAAATGCAAACTCTATCTAAGTAAGCTTCCTTTTATCCCAAGCGTGCATGTTTTCCATCACAGGTTATGTGTGAAGTAATTTAATTACTTTTTCTTTTATTTCCAACGAAGTAAATTCAACCCTTCATTTTCACAATGCCAGTCGCCGAAAAGTGGTTTTAGCTTTAAAAATTTGCATGAATTTTCCAGAGTTCATTTCAGGACTAAAAGTTTTTTTCGGTCAACATAACTAACCTAAGTTTTTGCGGCCAATTTCATATAACGTAAATGAGTATGCGTCTCCATTTCAATTTACATAATTAAGCATGCAAAATCTCT
>JAKFCI010000395.1:0-1866 GCA_036676725.1 Chitinophagaceae bacterium | reverse complement strand
TTCAATACCACTGTAACCATGAATTTCTTCTTCCAATAAAAATTGCTGAATAGTATAAGCAGAAAAAAGAACAGCATCGGAATTATTGAAGGAAGCAAATAATCCGTTTGCTTTTTTATCCAGCAGTTGCTGAATAAAAATTTGTTTGTTGAATGTGTTTGAAAGAAAAATAGCATAGTGCTGCATAGCACGAAGATAAATTACCGGATGCTACGTTTAGTCACCCGCATGCATTTTAGGTTAGCGCACCGGTTTACATCTTCACCGGCTTAACTGTATAACCTTGTTTGCGCAGCAATGCAATTACACCAATATCGCCACCCAAATGTGCTGCACCAACTGCAAAGAAGCAAGATGTTTTCTCCATATTTGTTTTCATCACAGGTATCCATTTGCTGTTTCGCTTAACCAGTAATTCATTCTCTGCATCCATAAGCTCAGGCGATTGATTGGTGAGCCTGTAGATAGAATCTACATCCTGTGTTTTGTAAACAGCAATCAGTTTTTTAAACTCTTCTACACCTTTATTAAAGTCAAGCACCATAGTTTTCAGGTTTGCAATTTCTGTACTGTCAGGAATCGAATCAAATACTGCCACCTGGTCTTCAATTGTTTCAAGACCTTTGATATTTTTTTTCTGGTTGGCGGCCATTGCAATGAATGTTTGCTCATAAGATTCTCTTGAAGGACAGCTCAACGATTTTTCTGTGAGCATACTCATGAGCATAAATGGTTTGAATGTATTAAACATCATGGCCGAACCACCAGTGATTTCTTTATACTTTTTATCAAACTCCTGAAAGGCACTGTCGCCAAAAAGTTGTTTAATGGTTTGTCCTTTTGGTAATTGCAGCAGCTGCATTATTTTTAAGATCATCATAGGGTCATCCATATCCAGCTCAAGAAAAACCTGGTCTGCATTGGTAAATTTTTCTGTAACAACCGGCGGTAAAAAGAAATCTTCCTTGCAGATGATATGTATCGTGCCAAATAAATAAGATGGTTGTTTAAGATCATTGCCTGTAATTTCCCAAAGCAAACTGCTTTTGGATTCTGTCTGTCCGAAACTCATCAAAGCAAAAAGAAAAGAAGCAAACAGGCTGGTAATAAGTTTTTTCATAGCTGTAAAATTAATCTTCTTCTTCGCTCATTTCGTTGACGATCTTCTTCAGTTTTTCAGCATGCTGTCCATAAAGCTTACGAACATACCATTTGTTGAGAAAATACAAAGGTATCGTCAGTAACACAGAAACCAACACTAACACGAGGAAAAATGGCCAGAAAGAAATATATGAAGAACTGGTTTGCATTTTAGGATCGAACAGGAAAATAATAATACCGGCAGTAATCATAATGAAGGGAAACATCAGGGTGCCTCCAACAAGATAAAGCCAGATATATTTCTCCAACGTTTTAACCTGCAACTGAAGATTTGATTTTACTTCGCATGAAACACATTCCATTTCCTTCAGCAGTTTCCTTTTACGGAAATAATAAATCATAAAAAGTACTCCGGTTAAAAGCATGAGCCAGGCAATGCTAAGTATTGCCCCGTTAAACTTCATGAAATAATAAATAGTAGTCCATGTGTAAATGACCAATACAATGATCATTTCAATGAACAGGTTGCGTTTCATTTTGGCAATAGGGCTCTTCGATTTTTTTTGCAAAATGGCCTGCAGCTCCTGTTCAGAAGTTGAGGTTTTGCTTTGCCCCACATCGCTCCACATTTCTTTTAACTGATCAAGCTCCATAAGCTTCTGCTTTTGTGAGTGTACGTAATTTATCTTTTATTCGATTCATTTTTACACGCAGTGTGCCATTGCTGATACCCAGAATGTCTTCCATTTCTTCGTAACTCTTGTC
>JAKFCI010000394.1:0-1564 GCA_036676725.1 Chitinophagaceae bacterium | reverse complement strand
AATAGGAAAAAATCCGATTGACAGATTAGAGTCCAAGAAATTTGAACTCGTTAAAAAAAATTAATGCATATAACACGGGTTTGGCAAAAGGGGCGATTCAGTGCACTCTCGGGCGCAGGTCTCTGACCTGTGTCCAGGCGTAGCTAATCTAACCACAACAATATTTCAAAATAAGTAACGGATAGGCACAGGTAGGGAGACCTGCACCAGTAAAAGCTATATACATGCAGGTGCTTTGTTTTATGAAGGATTTGTTTGCTGCTATGATAAGTTAATGCGTATTGAAGATGTGCCGTAGTACTGGAATACCGGGTCGGCTGCGGCCAGACCCAAGGCTGACGTAAAGAAGTGAACCTGCAAGGTCTTTGGGATTATAAGTGTCAAGAAAAAAAAGAAGGGTGATGAATCCGATCCCTGGAACTTTACAAAGCTGTACCTAACATCAATTGCTGCTATTTTTTTTCATCATTACACTTATAAAGTAAACAATAAACAAAGCCTGTGCAGCAACAAAGATTATAGTGGCAACTTCAAGAAGTTTTGCACGCTGCATGGCTGTTTGCATTAAATCATCGGTAAGAGTGCTATGAGAACCTGCAAACATCATGGGATAGTGAAAGAAAATGACCGTTGCAAACGTTAGCATGAAATGAGCAACAAATAACGTGAAATGTAATTTTCCGGCTTTACGTATTATTAACCAATATCCAATTATGCTAAAAAGGAAAACAACAGTGAGGATAATGGATCGTATATAAAATGGCGGAAGAATAGTTGTATGCCAACCGGGTACTACAGATACTGCAAAATCGAATGAAAAAGGAACCGTTACCAATAGCAAAAGAAAAAAAGCTACCAGGGGGATGTAAAGTTTTGTCATAAACAGAAGCCGTGTTCGGCCATCAAGATAATATTAATTTGCGTTTTAAATAGTAACACTTCTAGATTATCGTGCATTGCAAACAATCATGCATACCTTCTGCTAACGTACCAACTACCATCTAACTTCAATGAACAATTGTTTTAATTGTAGAAATATACAATTCCGCTCAATACTGTCATAAATGCTCTAAATGATCAAAAAGTGGTAAAAACGCTCGGTTGGTTTTTAAACGGCTTTTTGTGTTTGTAATCTTGTTGTGTTATTGCAATGCAGGCTTTTACAGAATGTGCCTTAAACATTCTTCCATTTTTTAAATTAAACAAACAAGCAATGGCACAACAAAAAGGAATTATCCCCTTAAAGGGAACAATTGGCAACATCACTTTTTACAAAAGCAAAGACGGGTACCTGGCCAGAGAGAAGGGCGGCCTGGATGCAGAGCGTATTGCCAATGACCCTGCGTTTGCACGAACCCGTGAGAACGGTGCAGAGTTTGGACGTGCAGGATCGGCAGGCAAGGTGTTACGCACAGCACTACGTGCTTTATTACTTAACACGGCCGACAGCCGCATGCTTAGCCGCCTTACACGTGAACTAATGAAGGTAATACAGGCTGACGTAACGAATGAACGTGGATTACGCAACGTGATTGACGGGGAAGCAGAATTACTTGAAGGTTTT
>JAKFCI010000393.1:0-5573 GCA_036676725.1 Chitinophagaceae bacterium | reverse complement strand
AACTAAATGAAACTTTAGATGCATCGCCTTTGGGCCGTGAGTTTGTATTGCAGGTAACTGGCAATGTAACCGAACGAAGTAATAAAAACGCAAACCTGCCTACCGGTGAAATAGAAATTACGGTTGCAACTTTTAAAGTATTAAACCGGTCGGCAGTGCCACCATTTACCATACAGGATGATACCGACGGTGGCGATGATCTTCGTATGAAATACCGTTACCTGGACTTGCGGCGCAATGCGGTGAAAAAAAACCTGGAGTTGCGCTATTCTGTAAATCGTGCAGCAAGGAATTATTTACATGAGCAGGGTTTTATGGATATTGAAACGCCTTTCTTAATAAAATCTACCCCGGAAGGTGCAAGGGATTTTGTTGTGCCTTCACGTATGAATAAAGGACAGTTTTATGCCTTGCCTCAATCGCCTCAAACTTTTAAACAATTATTAATGGTTAGCGGTTACGACCGTTACTATCAAATTGTAAAATGCTTTCGCGACGAGGATTTAAGAGCCGACCGCCAGCCGGAGTTTACACAAATAGATTGTGAAATGGCCTTTGTAGAACAGGAAGATATTCTGCAAATGTTTGAAGGAATGGTGAAGTCCATTTTTAAAGAAGTAAAAGGAATTGCTTACACCGATATTGTTGAAAGAATGACATGGGAAGATGCCATGTGGCATTATGGGAATGATAAGCCGGATATAAGATTTGCCATGAAGGTGGCTAATTTAAAAGTGCCTTCAACCGTTTTTTCCGATAAAAAAGATTTGAAAGCATTGTCGCCTTTTAAAAACGAAAATACCGGCTTTGGTGTTTTTGATAATGCCGAAACAGTTTTGGCTATTGCCGTACCGGGTGCTGCGGAATATACTCGTAAGCAATTAGATGAATTGACCGAATGGGTAAAGCGTCCGCAAATAGGTATGCTTGGTTTGGTTAATATTAAATGCAATGCAGATGGAACTTTTAAAAGCAGCGTAGATAAATTCTTTCCAGAAGAAAAGCTAAAAACGATCGCAGGTTTTGCAAATGCTCAACCCGGCGATCTGGTTTTAATATTAGCCGGAGCAGAAGAAAGAACCCGTAAAGCCATTAGTGACCTAAGGATGGAGCTGGCCGAACGACTAGGGCTTCGTAAAAAAGGTGAATTTAAATTATTGTGGGTGTTAGATTTTCCACTTTTTGAATACGCCGAGGATGATAATCGCTGGGTCGCTCGCCATCATCCGTTTACTTCTCCAAAACCCGATCATGTACAAATGATGATCAATAACGATCCTGTTATTGAAAATGCTGCAGCCTACCTCGATCATCCTTATGCGACCATTAAAGCAAATGCTTATGACATGGTGTTAAATGGAAACGAAATTGGGGGTGGATCTATCCGAATCTATCAAAGAGAATTACAGGAAAAAATGTTTGCGGCTTTAGGCATGACGGAAGAAGAAGCGCAACACAAATTTGGTTTTTTATTAGGTGCTTTTGAATACGGTGCACCGCCGCATGGTGGTATTGCTTTTGGTTTCGATCGCTTGTGTGCCATTTTAGGTGGCAGCGAAAGTATTCGTGATTTTATTGCGTTTCCAAAGAACAATAGCGGTCGCGACGTAATGCTTGATGCCCCTGCAACGATAGACGAAAAACAGTTAGAAGAATTAAGTATTGAGTTGGATTTGGAATAAGAAAGTGCTCCTTTTCTTAACTATTTATTGAGTAGAAAAGGCATGAGAATTGACCTATTCAATTTACTCATGAAAATGATATCCCTACTTATAACTATGTCAATTTTTCTATCCTGCCAAAGAAATGAAAAGCTCACTTCAGTAGAAACCTTCTTGCCTGCACAATCTCATTTAAATATATCTTATGGCGAAGATTCTTTGCAAAGAATGGATGTTCATTTGCCTGCAGGAAGAAATCCGGATTCGACAAAATCAATTGTTCTGATTCATGGTGGCGGATGGAATGGCGGGAGCAAAAATGATTTTGTTCCTTATATTGATACTTTAAAAAAACGTTTGCCCAATTACGCTCTGTTCAATTTGAATTACAGGCTGGTAAATGGAGGCCATCTTTTTCCTTCGCAGGAAAATGATATAAAAGCAGCAATGGAATTTATATCCAACAATTCTTCCCAATACCATATCAATGAAGACAACCTGGTATTATTAGGCGCTTCGGCAGGAGCACACCTTGCTTTATTGCAGGCGTATAAATACAATTCACCAAAAGTAAAAGCTGTCATTGACTTTTTTGGTCCCGTTGATTTGGTGACCATGTATAATGATCCCTGGCATCAATTGGTTCCTTATGCCTTGCAAATGATCACAGGAGGTACACCGGAAACCAATAACAGCATTTACCATAATTCCAGTCCGGTCAATTTTATCAGTTCCCAATCTGCCCCTACTTTAATATTTCATGGTGAATAATGATCATGTGGTTGATATTTCGCAAAGCCGTTTATTGAAGAACAAATTATCGAATGCAGGAATAAAACATGAACTGGTTGTTTATCCAAGGGAACGCCATGGCTGGTATGGAAATTCGTTGACTAATTCTTTTGATCGCATAGAAGAATTTTTATTTGAAAACGTTCGCTAACACTATTGATTGCTTACCATTGCTTTTTCTTTATTAATTTGAACAATGAACGCTAATGCACCCTTAGCAGAACGGGTACGGCCACACACTTTAGATGATCTTGCAGGGCAGGAACATTTAGTTGGAAAAGGCAGTATCCTTCGTACTGCCATTGAGAGCGGTAAAATTCCTTCTTTACTTTTATGGGGTCCACCGGGTACAGGTAAAACAACCATTGCCCATATCATCGCCCAAACATTACAATTACAGTCTTTTCATTTAAGCGCCATCAGTGCAGGTGTAAAAGAAGTGCGGGAAGTGATTCAACAAGCTCAAAAAACTTCTGGTGCTATTTTATTTATAGATGAAATCCATCGCTTTAATAAAGGGCAGCAAGATGCATTGCTTGGTGCTGTAGAAAAAGGTATCATAACTTTAATTGGGGCTACAACAGAAAATCCATCTTTTGAAGTGAACAGCGCATTATTAAGTCGCTGCCAGGTGTATGTGCTAAAGCCATTAAGTAACGAAGACCTGGTAAAACTTTTGCACCAGGCTTTGGAAAAAGATGAATGGTTAAGATCGAAGAATGTTGAATTAAAAGAAACCGAAGCACTGTTAACTATTTCCGGAGGCGATGCAAGAAAATTATTGAACTTATTTGAACTGGTAGTTGATGCACTTTCCAGTGAAAAAGAAATTATAATTACAGATGAAAAAGTAATGGCGATTGCCCAGCAACGTATTGCTTTATATGATAAAAGTGGTGAGCAGCATTATGATATCATTTCTGCATTTATAAAGTCAATGCGGGGTAGTGACCCTAATGGAGCCATTTATTGGCTTGCAAGAATGATAGAAGGAGGGGAGGATGTAAAATTTATTGCCAGGCGTATGGTCATCTTTGCAAGTGAAGACATAGGAAATGCAAATGCAAATGCATTGTTGCTTGCGAATGCAACTTTTGATGCGGTAAATAAAATAGGTTACCCCGAAGCAAGAATAATACTTGCTCAATGTGCAACTTACCTTGCTTCTTCCCACAAAAGCAATGCATCCTACATGGCTATTGAAGATGCAATTGCCATGGTTCGCAAAGAAGGCGATCTTTCTGTGCCCCTGCATATTCGTAATGCACCCACAGGTTTAATGAAAAACCTTGGATACGGAAAAAATTATAAATATGCACATAGCTACGAGGGCAATTTTACAGAACAAGAATTCCTGCCTGATAAAATAAAAGGAACTGCTTTTTATAAACCGGGTAATACTCCGCGTGAAGATGAATTGACTAAATTTTTACGTGCCCGTTGGAAGGATAAATACAAATATTAATTCCTGAAATGGTTGAAGTGTTATTTTAAAATTGGTTTTATTCCTACTGTTCAACACTAATTTTGCTTCATGCAAATTCAATGGTCATTAAAAAAATTTGAAGAACTGACACCTTTCCAGGTTTATGAAATATTGCAGTTACGTAACGAAGTTTTTGTTGTAGAACAAAATTGTGTTTTCCAGGATGCAGATGACAAAGACCAGGGTAGTTATCACCTTTTAGGATCATACGAAAACAAATTAGCAGCCTATACACGTATTGTTCCTCCGGGTTTAATTTACGAGGAAGCCTCAATTGGTCGTGTAGTTACTTCTCCCACTGTTCGCCGCTCTGGCACAGGAAAATTATTGATGAAAGAATCTATTTCCTCTGTTTTTAATTTGTTTGGAAAAAGGCCAATAAAAATTGGAGCGCAGTTGTACTTAAAAGCCTTTTACCAATCATTTGGCTTCGAGCAGGTAAGTGACATTTATTTAGAAGACGGCATTGAACATATTTACATGTTGAAAAAGGCTTCCTAGTAGATTTACTAAGCGGCACAACGTATTTATATGCAATTCATAATTTTTTTTTACGAATCGTTTGTATAATAATTCGCTGCGTTCTACTTTAGTCTCGTTATCCAAATCCTAGTTAAAAACCAAATCCGTTATTATGAGAACAACTGTACAAGGGGTACGTACTGTAGCACTCATTGCATTTCTTGCAATTTCCTCACTTACTTCTAATTCGCAATCAATTACAACCGGCAACGGAAAAATTGAATTAGGTCTTGGTCTTGGGCCATTATTTTTCCTTGGCGATCTCGGTGGTAATGCCGGTGTAGGTACTACTTTTATAAAAGATGTAAACCTTCCATTAACCAAACTATCAAAGGGCCTTTATGCAAATATTTACCCCGCCGA
Source organism: Chitinophagaceae bacterium (assembly GCA_036676725.1). Classification (GTDB taxonomy): domain Bacteria; phylum Bacteroidota; class Bacteroidia; order Chitinophagales; family Chitinophagaceae; genus Flavisolibacter. The sequence goes on along the minus strand of JAKFCI010000393.1, from coordinate 749 downwards.
GTGGTTGGGATTTCGCATTGCAATAAACCATGGTGTTTTAGAAGGAGATGATAGTAAAATACAGCAAAAAGGTGATGGTGCTGAAAGTTTTCGAAAGTTACGTAACCTGAAATTCGAATCTTCGATGTTAGAGGCATACGTTGCAACTGAAATTTATCCCACAGTATTTTTAGAAAGTTATGATGGACTGCAGGGAAAATTGCGTCCTTATGGTGTTGCCGGTATTGGTATGATGAAATTTAATCCAAAGGGAGAATATTTTTCACCTGGCGGCGGCAGTAAATGGGTAGAACTACAACCATTGCGACTTGAAGGTCAAGGCATGGCTGAATACCCAGACAGAAAAGAATACAAATTAAGCACGATCACTATCCCGATGGGTTTTGGTGCAAAATATTATATAAAGGAAAATTTATTTGTAGGACTCGAGGTTTTACATCGAATTACTTTTAGCGATTACATCGATGATGTAAGCACTAATTACATTGATGCAAACTTGTTTGCTAATTATTTAACGCCATCACAAACGGCTATGGCCAACCAGCTTCATTACCGTGAAAATTTCACGCCAAATGGATCACAAACACGACCTTCTTTAAACGAGCAAAGAGGTGACCCAAGAGAAAATGATTCTTATTTCTCGACCATTTTACGTTTCGGATGGAGATTGAATGATTCTAATTCTCCTAATGGTAGGGCTGCACGCCAGTTGCGTTGTCCATCGTTTTATTAAACCTTTTGTATGAACA
>JAKFCI010000392.1:0-4789 GCA_036676725.1 Chitinophagaceae bacterium | reverse complement strand
ACAGGTAAATGTCGAGTCGGATGAATATGATCCAAACGATCTTGAATATATTGATGCACCAAATGAAGTGGTTTACACTGGTAATGCCAGTTATAATCAATTTACACCAACACCAAAATTTATTACCTACAATTATAACCTTAATGTTCGTTATCAATACCTGTATAAGCCTTACCAGTTTTCGCAAATTGAAATACAGGGAAGCGGCTTTTGGGTGTTTAAAAACTTTTGGGATATCAGGCTGGTTTTAGGCGGACAACCAATATGGCAAACCGATTTTTTTGATTTGCAAACAAAGAACTACAAGGTAAAAAAACCATGGTTCTATTATACATCTGTAAGTGGAAGTACCGATAGCCGGAAAAGATTGTTTGCCAGTTTTGAGGCGGTCTTCGCTGATGGCGAATTAGATAACAGCGAATATTACAAAGCAGAAATTGGAGTACGTTATCGGTTCAGTAACAAATTTACTTTGGGTTTTGATGTGGAAAGAGCACATGATAAATTGCAGGTGGGTTGGGCATTTATAAGAGATGCGTTATCCGGGGCACCAATAGTTGGCTATAGAGATTATAAGGATGTAAACACGGTAACGACAGCTACCTATAATTTCAATTCCAGAATGAATTTATCACTAAGAGGACGCCATTACTGGAGCAAGGTTAATTACCTGGAATTTAAAGATGTGGACGAAAATGGCAATCACCTTGACCGGGCTTTTGTGGGTGGCATGGATCAAAACTTTAATTTATTTAATGTAGACGCATTTTTCACCTGGGATTTTCGATATGGCAGCAGGGTTATTGCAGGATGGAAAAACTTCCTGGGTAATAATTATGCAGAAGAAATTGATGGTTATCGTTATACAAATTATACGCGAAACATTCGCCAAACATTCTACTTGCCACACGGAAATGAATTTTCTTTGCGCCTGATTTATTTTCTTGATTATAACCAGCTTCGTTCAAAGAAATAATAGCTTTTACCGCAACTTAATAATGCTATCTTCCACCAGTGCATAAACAATATCATGTTTATCGGGATTTATATTTGCAAGCCCGGTAAACTTTCCAAAGGCAGGCAAAATGCAGTGATCCTGTGTAAAATAAAAGCATGGAAAGCGTAAACTTTGTTTCCCTAAACCATTTACAACAACGCCCGGATGAATATGTCCGCAAAAAGAATAAGTTCCTTCTATCGCATCACACTGGTCGTGTGTAAAAGAAAATTCATTTATTGTAAGGGTGTCTTTAATAACTTCTATATCGCAGCCAGTATACCATTGGGCTTTTAATATATCATGGTTGCCTTTTACTAACTTAATTTGCAAGTAAGCAAAATCTTCTCTCCAGCGTTTAAACAACTCCAGTTCAAGATTTCCATGACTATGAAACAGATCACCTACAATAATTAATTGCGTTGGCTTAAAATAATTTAATGTGGATAGAAGCCTTTGAAGATCTTCTTTATAAACAGATTGCGGAACAGCAATTCCTGCTTTTCTAAAATGACCTGTTTTTCCGAAATGAAGGTCGGAAAGAATAAGAGCCTTTTGTTCTTCCCAAAAAATAGTGCGTTGTACGGAAAGCCAGAAGTTTTGTTGTTGGATTTTATGTAGAACCGGTGCTTGCATGAAAGTTGGCGAAGATACTGTAGCAGCGATTCTATTTGTAAGTAAGGGATTTGATTTTTCCAGATTTACAGTTGTTTAACAATACAACTTTTATAATTGTATTCTTCTGCTTAAACCTTATCATTTCTATTCAAATGCTTTTTAGTTACTTCGCCCTGCCATGCTAAAAAAAATTGACTGGTATATACTACGACAGTTCCTGGTCACCTTCGTTTTCTGTATGCTATTGTTTACGGTTATTGCCGTAGCAGTGGACAGTAGCGAAAAAACCGATGATTTTGTAAAATCAGGGTTGAGCACAGGGCAGATATTTACTAAATATTATGTTGGTTTTATTCCTTACATATGGGGATTACTGTATCCATTATTTGTATTTATAGCAGTTATTTTTTTTACCTCGAAAATGGCGGCTCGCTCAGAGATTGTAGCAATTTTAGCAAGCGGAACAACTTATAATCGTTGGTTACGCACCTACATTGCCGGTGGTATTTTTTTCGCATTGATATTATGGTTTTCTGCCCGTTATGTCATTCCAAAAGCAAATGAAATTCGTGGCAATTTTCAATCTGTTTATATAGATAATAGCAGTCCCAATGTTGATGGAAATGGATCTTCCGCACATTATAAAAGAGCTGATCCTAATACCTATGTTGGAATAAAATATTTTGATACTGCTTCTAAATCTGGCAGCAACTTCTTTTTAAATCGTTTAAAAAATAATAAGCTTGTATTTAACCTGAGGGCTGAAAGCATTAAATGGGACACTGCTACAAAAGACTGGATTTTAATAAATGTAATAGAGCGTAAAGTAGATAGTAGCCACGAAACCGTTAGTCAGCGTCCTCAAATGCATATCAAATTAAATTTTACACCACGCGACCTGCGAAGGGATGCTTATTTAAAAGATAAACTCAGTACACCTGAATTGGTTCGGCATATTGAATTGGAAGAACTATTAGGCACAGAAGGTTTAAATACTTTGTATGTTGAACGTTATCGCCGGACTGCAACACCTTTTTCAGTGTTAATACTAACGATCATTGGTGCTGTAGTAGCGGGTCGAAAAACACGTGGTGGTACCGGTGTGCATTTGGCGATTGGGATTGTGATTGCAGTAGGCTTTATTATATTCGATCGTTTTTCAACAGTTTTTTCAACTAAAGGCGATTTGCCTCCTATAATTGCTGCGTGGATACCTAATATTGTTTTTGCTTTTATTGCAATCGTTTTGTATCGTAAGGCGCCTAAATAATTGAATGCATTTTTTACATAGTGCATCCTGCTTATTTTATTTGCATTCAACATTTCTTTAGGTTGTAAACAATACTTCATACGAATTTCAAATTCAACGTATGCATTCGGCCGTCATTATATAACTTTATAGCCATCAAACAATATCTTTAAATATAACGATCAAATAATGGGCATTATTAAAGACAGGTTTAAGGTGAAGGCCGATGCAATGGCGACCGAAATAAAAGACCTTTTAAAAGAACATGGAAATAAAGTAATTGGTGAAGTTCAATTATCGCAGGCATTCCAGGGAATGCGCGGCATTACAGGATTAGTAACTGAAACATCATTGCTGGATGCACAAGATGGTATTCGCTTTCGCGGTTACTCTATACCGGAACTACAGGAAAAATTGCCAAAGGCCGAAGGCGGCTCAGAACCTTTACCAGAAGGTTTATTTTATTTAATGCTTGTTGGTGAAATGCCAACGGATGATGATGTACAACATCTTACCGCAGTGTGGCAACGCCGTAGCCATGTGCCTAATCACGTATTTGCAACCATCGAAGCATTACCAATTTCTACACACCCAATGACGCAGTTTGTTGTTGCGGTCATGGCTTTACAAACTGAAAGCCAGTTTGCAAAGCGTTATGCAGCCGGTATGAGCAAAAAAGATTACTGGGACGCGGTATTTGATGATGCAATGGATTTAATTGCTCGCCTGCCAAGAGTAGCGGCATATATCTATCGCCGTAAATATAAAAATGGCGAGCACATTCAACCCAATGGACTTTTAGATTGGGCTGGAAATTTTGCCCACATGTTAGGATTTGAAGATGAAGGTTTTCATGAGTTGATGCGATTATATATGACTATCCATGCAGACCATGAAGGTGGAAATGTGTCTGCACATGCAACGCATCTTGTAGGTTCGGCTTTAAGCGACCCATACCAAAGTTTTGCTGCAGGTTTAAATGGTTTGGCAGGTCCTTTACATGGTTTAGCAAACCAGGAAGTGATTAAGTGGATTTTTGAAATGCGTGAAGAATTAAAATCTGAAACCCCAACAAAAGAACAGATTGTAGAATACGTGCAACAAACTTTAAATTCTGGTAAAGTTGTTCCCGGTTATGGTCATGCTGTTTTACGCAAAACAGATCCAAGGTTTACAGCGCAAATGGAATTTGGCAAGAAGCACATGCCTGATGATCCTTTAGTAAAAACTGTGTGGAATATTTATGAAGCAGTTCCACCTGTTTTACAGTCTTTGGGTAAAATAAAAAATCCATGGCCCAACGTTGATGCACATAGCGGGGCGTTATTGGTGCATTACGGAATGGTGGAGTATGAATTTTATACTGTTTTATTTGGTGTAAGCCGCTCCTTAGGTGTATTAGCTAGTTTGTGTTGGGACAGGGCGCTAGGATTTCCAATCGAACGTCCTAAATCGGTAACAGTGGAACTGGTAAAAAAGTGGTTAGAAGGAAAAGACGAGATCTGGGGTGAATAATATCCACCTTAAATAATAATTAAATACCGGGTTAATTACCCGGTATTTTTATTTGCAAGAGCATTAAAAGAAATGGTCCAACGCTTTAAGGCTGATTGGCTTTTCCCAAATAGTTAACTTAGAACCATCCAGGTCCGAAGGCATAGTAGGTTGAAATGCACTGATTAAATGGAAATGAGTATTGGGAAGTTTTCGATACATTTCGGGTAATTTATCCCAACCCAATCCATCAGGAAGATTATAGTCGATAAATAAATAATCGGGGGTTACTTCATTCAGTCTATGCATACCATCCAGAAGGGTATGAGCTACGTATACTTCATAGTTTTTACGCAAAAAATAAGACTTCATCAATATACATAGGTCTACTTCGTCGTCAATAATCAAAACCTTCTTCCGCATGGTCATAG
>JAKFCI010000391.1:0-3956 GCA_036676725.1 Chitinophagaceae bacterium | reverse complement strand
AGGTTTCGGTTGGGAAATTGGTGCGTTTGAAAGTTGGGATGTTTTAGGCGTTGCCCGAACGACAGAGGCAATGAAATCTGCCGGGTATTCTGTTGCCAATTGGGTTGATGAAATGCTTGCTGCTGGCCACAAAACATTTTTTAAAATTGAAAATGGCAAACGGCTTTCATATGATCCGGCTACAAAGTCTTACAAACAAATACCTGGAAGCAATGACTTTATTATACTAAGTAATTATGCAGACAAACTTGTGTGGAAGAACAGCAGTTGTAATTTGTATGATATTGGCGATGATGTATTAGGCATTCAGTGGAATACAAAAATGGGTTCTATTGGTGGCGATGTGTTAAGTGGATTAAGTAAAGCTATTGAACTGGCTGAAAAAAATTACAAAGGTTTAGTAATTGCTAATGAAGGTCCAAACTTTAGCGCCGGTGCAAATGTGGGAATGATCTTTATGCTCGCCATCGAACAGGAGTACGACGAACTTGATTTTGCGATCCGGTTGTTTCAAAATACAATGATGCGTGTACGTTATTCATCTATACCTGTTGTAGTAGCGCCGCACGGGTTAGCATTGGGTGGTGCTTGCGAAATGAGTTTGCATGCTGATAAATGTTGCCCGGCTGCGGAGACCTATACTGGACTTGTGGAACTTGGTGTCGGCTTAATTCCAGGTGGTGGTGGCACAAAGGAATTTGTGTTACGGGCATCAGATGAAATGCATGAAGATGAACCGGAAACCATCACATTAAAAAATCGCTTCTTAACAATCGCAACCGCAAAAGTTGCCACTTCGGCACACGAAGGTTTTAATATTGGTGTGTACCGTAAAGGTTTAGATGAAATTGTTGTAAATCAGAACCGTCGCATAAGTGAAGCAAAAAGATCGGTTATAGAAATTGCTGATAGCGGTTATGTACAACCCGTGCAGCGTAAGGATATAAAAGTATTAGGGCGGTCAGCACTTGGCGCTTTATATGCCGGCATACATGGTATGCGCCAGGCCAATTATGCTACCGACCACGATTCAGTAGTAGCAAAAAAATTAGCTTATGTAATGTGTGGCGGCGATTTAAGCGAACCACAATTAGTTAGTGAACAATATTTACTAGATCTCGAAAGAGAAGCTTTCTTATCGCTTTGCGGCGAAAAAAAATCGTTGGAGCGCATACAAAGTGTATTAAAAAGTGGCAAGCCTGTACGTAATTAATTACGCATACGCTAATGCAGGTATGATTTTTCCTATCTTGTTCTATGCCTCGTAAGTTATTATTTTACCGCATCCGGTCGCTCCTTACCATTTCCCTTGTATGGATCATATTTGGTATTGTTTTTTTTGAAAACCTTATTCGTTCAGGTAACGATTTAGGTATTCAAATTTCTATGTTACAATTTTCAATCACATTCGGAATTATTGGCTTTTTAATTTCTGCTACGCTCATTTTTATTTTAAAATTCGCTTTCAATCAAAGACCTGTTTGGGTTTCATCCCTTGCAAAACTCATTATCAACTTTTTTATCTTTGTTTTCATAGCCTTTGTTTTATTGCTGATCTATTATGTTCTTATTTATAATGGCAATTTCCAGGATTATTTAAATAGTTTCTTTACAAAAATCGTTCGAACACGAACCTTTACCATCTTCTTACTTGACATGGGTTTAATGACCTTTGTTTCTATCACTATTTTAGAAGTGACAGATAAATATGGGCCGGGTATGTTTTGGAGTATGCTGATCGGCGAGTACCATAAACCAAAAGACCAGGACCGGATCTTTATTTTCCTCGACATTAATGAATCAACCAGTATTGCAGAAGAATTGGGGCATGAAAAATATTTCCACATGCTTCGCCGTTTTTTTAGAGATATCACTATGCCGGTAATGGCTAATGACGGGGAAATTTACCAGTATGTTGGAGATGAAATTGTTTTAACATGGCTCAATACACCTGAAAATAAATTAAAGGCTTTAAAATTTATTCGCAATACTTATTACCTGATTGAAAGACAAAGGAAAAACTATCAAAAACATTATGGACATGTGCCTCGTTTTAAAGCCGGTATTCATGCAGGCCCGGTAACAGCAGGTTTTATTGGTGTTATAAAAAGAGAACTGATTTATTCTGGTGACACTTTGAATACTACCGCAAGGCTTTGCAGCATGTGTCACGAGTTAAATTCCTCATACCTTTTGTCGGAAGATTTTATGATCGATTTTCATCAACCACACGGATACGACATTGATGAAATAGGAAAAATAGAGCTGAGAGGAAGGCAACAGCCGGTAATCATTTTTTCAATGAAATTTGAATAATGGGCGAAGCAGAAATTATAACAGGAAACACCATTGTTATCCGTTCAAATATTGTTTGTTATGGCAACGCAGCAACCCTTGAATTAGCGGAGCAGATAAGGGCTGAAATAGAAACCATGTGGAATGAACCACGAGGTAGAATTATATTAAATGACCAGCAATTTTTAATTCAGTTTCACATCACATCACAACTGCATAAAGAAATTACCGATCTGGAGGTTTATCAAAATGTTGATCCAAAAAACAATTACTTCCGTATAGAAGAATTTGCGCATGGTAACATTTCATTTGTTGATGGATTAAATAGCAATACCGGGTATTTTAAATTAGAGAACTTGTATGTTGGATCTACAACAGCGGCACATGAATACGGTCATACATTGGGGTTAGATCATCCGCAAAATTTAGATATACGTGGGCAAGGTGTTCCAGGCATAATGTATCCAAGAGGTACACTTGTTGACCCGCCATTTCAATATGACCCAACAAAGCCGGCTGCAGTTACAGGCGGAACCATGCATCCAATGTACCGCAGAGTGAAAAAAAATGATATTGAGTCATTGAACTTACACAGGCTAAGATTCGTAAATGGAAAAACAATCATTGGAGACTTTACCAATATTTACCATTGGAACCATGCAGATACCGCACAAGAAGATTTATTATAGATACAAACTAAATACTAAATTATTTACACAAAATGAAACACCGGCGTTACCAACAAAAACATTTTAAAATGAGAGCCTCCAATCAGGAGGCTTTTTTATTTAAATTAAACAAAGCAGTTTCAATATTTGGGAACAAAAAACTGTAGCCCGATTTTTCAATTTTTTGTGAGCTAACAGTTGCACTTTTTAATACTTCAACACTCATTTCTCCCAAAATAACTTTTAATGCAAAAGAAGGAACTTGAACAGGTATGTAATGTCCGCCTTTCACCTTCGCCATTTCTTTTACTAAATATTCATTGCTCACCGGTTTTGGAGCAACAGCATTAAAAGGCCCTTCTAAACTTTTGTTTTCAATTGCTTCAATATAAATACGAACAAGATCATCAATATGTATCCAGCTAATTATTTGCTTTCCACTTCCCAGAATAGAAGCAATTCCAAATTTTAATGTACGCCTGAACTCAGGATATGCACCACCCGCTACATCTAAAACAATTCCTGTACGTAAAATGACAAGTCGCTTACCCAGTTCAACAACAGGCGAAATAGAAGCCTCCCATAGTTTACAAGTTGCGCCTAAAAAATCACTTGAAGCACCATTCGTTTCATCAAAAGGTTTCGGATTGGGAATTTGTGGATCTGCCCCGTACCAGCCGATTGCGGAAGCGCTGATAACGGTTTGAATTTTATTTGGAATTTCTTTTAAAGCTTTTACAAGCAGTTCACCACTCTTTGTACGGCTTTCTCTTATTTCAGTTTTTCTTTTGTCTGACCATCTCTCGCCTGCTACGTTTGCGCCAGCCAGGTGAATTATATGATCGGCTTTTTGAATTGCCTCTTTATCTATTGTAGCATTTTTAACATCCCAATTGGCAAAGCTTTTCTTTGAATCTCCCTGGTTTTTCTTTTCCGCTTGGCGGGATAATATGATTACTTCATAACCCTTATTAATTAATTCTTTTGAAATTG
>JAKFCI010000390.1:0-4663 GCA_036676725.1 Chitinophagaceae bacterium | reverse complement strand
GGACCTGCAATGATTTTTGTACATCCGCCACCAAAATAAAATTACCGTCATCAAATTTTTCTAAGGCAACTTGTTTACTAACAACAAAATTCCGAACGCCTTTTTGATACGCTTTTGAAATATAATTATGTCCGTCCTGCCTGCTGCTTTGGAGTGCAAAAAATAAGGAGCGTTCAGCAAAAGAAATTGTACGACTATCATAAACGAGCTCAGTAATTTCAACATTACCAGAGCCTTTTATAAGAACTCCGTTTACAACGTTTACGATATTTTGTAAAGTATACACTTTAACTTCTATCCATTTTTTAAGCGGCGTTTTGTTATACGAACTGAATATGCTATGGAGCCCACCAGGCAGATAAGAATTACCAACAACGAAATATAAACGGGCACATGCACCCCAAAATATTCAACCAACATTTTTAAGCCAATAAATACCAATACGATTGCAATACCTTGTTGCAAATATTGGAATTTGGTAACAGCCCCTTTTAATAAAAAGAACAATGCCCTTAAACCCAATACCGCAAAAATATTACTGGTATAAACTACAACCCTGTCCTGAGAAATAGCAAATACAGCCGGGATGCTATCCAAAGCAAACACAATATCTGTAGTGGCCAATAATACCACAACTACAAACATGTTTGTATAAAATCGTTTTCCATTTTTAATGACTGAAAATTTACCACCAACATCTTCATGAATAATTGGAAAGAAACGATTCAGGAATTTATAAACAGGACTTTTCCCAGGTTCAAAATCGCTTTCCTGTCTTGTAGTAAATATTTTAATGCCGGTGTACACTAAGAAAGCACCAAAAATGTAAAGTATCCAGTAAAATCTTTCAACTAAAACAACCCCAATTGAGATAAAAATTATTCTGAAAACAATAGCTAATAAAATACCGATCATCAATGCCCTTGGAACATGATCAGCTCTAATTTTATAAAAGGCAAAAATCAGTATGAAGACAAAAATATTATCAATACTCAAACTTTTCTCCATCAGGTAGGCACTCAGGTATTCCAAAGCTGCTTTTTCGCCCTCGTTCCACCACATAAAGCAACCGAAAGCCAAACCAAGGATGATCCAGAAAAGCGATTGGTACAACGCTTTTTTTATTGTAACCTCTTTATCCTTTTTACTAAAAATTCCAAGGTCTAATACAATAGCTATAATTAAAACAACGCCAAAAACCAGGTAAGTTAGCTGGTGAACACCCATCTACTTTTTTAATTTAGTGTGCAAAGATAATTACAACAGATTCAAAGCTTATACAGAAGTGTATTTATGTTTACGAACCTGCTGGTATATGATTCCGAAAAGAATAATTAAAAGAATAGGCAAAGCAATGCTTATTAATTGCCAGGTTGTTTTTTGTTCAGCAACCTTTCTTGTATCAAGTAACCGCAATACAACTTCTTTATTTCTTGCTTCTATTATATTTGATTTTACGGTTAAATATTCAAGACAATTCAAAAGAAAATTTCGATTTGCAAATTCATACTCATAGGGCGAACCAAGTGTATACAAATTAACCCCCATGGGCAGTGGCTGATTATTCTTAAATGAAAAATCATTCAATACAATATCACCATCGCCAACAACAATCATTTTTGTATCCTGGTCGTTTTCTTGTTTAAATCCGCCATAGGCCGATAAACTATCGCGTTGCGCTTTAGAAATTCTTCCTTTAAAAAAAGACGAAAATTTTCCTTCTAACAAAATGGCAGCAGGTACATTTTGCTTTTTAAATAAAGCATCTTCTGGCGTATTACGTACTTCGTTCGGGCTGATTAGCGCCGGCGTGCTTATGGTTCGTGAATTAGGTGAACTTTGTAACAACACGGTTTTTTTTACTCCTTCAACTTCAATTGTGTCAACGGAATTTACAAAGCGTCCTAAAACCAGCCCAAGGTTTTTATTGATTGCATGATTGCCAGCCGAAGCAAAGAGTGGATAGTAATTCCAATGCACAAATTCGTTCTGGTTATTTTCATCGGTACCACCAACTTTAAAAGGCAGAAAATCACTTTGCAGATCCATTAACAAATCAGAATTTATACGTGCCCCGTAATTAAAAAGCAAATCGTTTAAATTAAGATTACGGTCATAGGCAATGAGTTGTGATTTAAAACTTAGACTATCAAGTTCTGCACGCAAATTATCCAGGAACCAAATTACTTTGCCACCGCGCATAATATATTGATCGATCTTTAGTTTTTCATCGTTCGAAAATTCATCAGAGGGTTTGACTACCAACAAAACCTTCATGGTATCTGGTATCGCCTTGAGTTGTTTTAGATCAACCGTAAAAAATTCGTAATTATTTTTTATGGTTTGTACCAGGTCAAAGGTTTCTGCACCAATAGGTTCGCCATGACCGGTGGCATACGCAATAAATGGTTTAGATGGATTGAGAAGCTTATCAAATGATTTTACGAATTGGTATTCCATCATTGCCTCAGAATTATTGACCTCCGCATTTGAAATAAGGGAAGTACTTCCTTCGTAAAGTTTGACCAAATCCATTTGTCCATTGTGGGTTACAACTGCATAGGGGTAAACATATTTATTTTGTTGGCCTGACTCAACCTGCACCGTTAAATTAATTGGAAATGCACCCAGGCTTTGTAAAGAATCACCCCATGATTTGTTGTTACCCGCATCTTCTTCCGGGGCAATAAAACGATAACGAATTTTGGAAGGACTGTTTTCTTTTAATACCGATAAAAAGTCGTTGGTTGTATTGCTTAATTTTTTAAAGCCCGCTGGAAATTCACCTTTTAAGAAAACATCAATTAAAATTTCGCTTTCAGCTGAAGCAACAAGATCTTTAGTTGGTTTTGTAATTGAGTATCGATTTTCTTCAGTTAAATCATACCGGAAGTGCAGCTTCGAGGCTAAAAAATTAATTACGATCAGTGCGCCAAGTAATGCAATCCACCAAATGTTCTTCCTGTCTTTGTTCTTCATCTTTTCAACAAATTTTGGCGGGTAATTAATAAAAAGAAAAAAACCATACTTATAAAATAAATAATGTCTCTTGTATCAATTACGCCGCGGCTTATGCTTTGGTAATGAAAATCAATACCCAACATTTCTATATAATAATCGGCGCCATTTTGTAAAGAAGGCAACTGGCTTATAGCTGTAAAGCCATAATAAAGTGTTGTGCAACTAATAAGACTAATTATAAAAGCAACCACCGAATTATTTGTAAAACTGCTTACACAGATACTGATGGCTGTAAATACTGCAGACAAGAACATCAATCCAAGATAAGAACCTGCAGCTGCCCCTGCATCAATGCCTGCGCCAGTTGCAAGGCTATTGATTGTAAAATAATAAATGATTGTTGGCAGTAAAGCAATTATTGAAATAACCAGGCTGCCAAAAAATTTACCCAAAACAATTTGCCAGGACGTGATTGGTCGCGTTCTTAAAATTTCAAATGTGCCGCCTTTATATTCATCAGCAAAACTGCGCATAGTAATAGCCGGTATTAAAAAGATCAATATCCATGGAGCGAGTGCAAAAAAATCTTCCAAGGTTGCATAACCATTATCAAGAATATTGTTATTGAATACAAATAATACCAAACCATTTACCAGCAAAAAAACAATGATGGCAATATAGCCTGTGAAGCTGCTAAAAAACTGACCTAATTCTTTTTTATAAATAGACCACATATTGAAAGAAAAAATTGAGAACGAAATTAAAAATGTAAAATAATCAAACTTATAAGAATAGAGCGAATAGAATTAAACATTCAAGAATGAACAGCATTTATTGAATGATTGAAAATAAAAATCCCGTTATGCTGAATGCAAAACGGGATTGTTGCCAAGGTCTTTATTAATTATACTGCAAAACTTTCTCCGCAACCACAAGTGCGGCTGGCGTTTGGATTTTGAAAATAAAATCCTTTTCCATTTAAGCCATCAGAAAAATCTAATTCTGTATTAACCAGGTATAAAAAACTTTTTAAATCAGTTACTACTTTCACACCTTTATCTTCAAAAACCTGGTCCATTGGTTTTTGTTCATTATCAAAATCCAATTTATAGCTTAAGCCGGAACAACCGCCACCAACAACACCTACACGAACAAAATAAGAAGGATCATCGGCAATGCCAGCCTCCTGCATTAATTGTGTTACTTTTTGTTTTGCTTTATCGCTTATGTATATAGAATTATCTGTTGCTACCATTTTTTAAAAATGCTATGTGCTGATTTGAAGGTTTTTCAAATCAACAAATGATCAAATTTATTAGTGCACTACACTTTCCTCGAACTTCAATTCTTCCATACCGTTCTTTTTACGGTAATCGTTAACCGCTGCTTTAATAGCATCTTCCGCTAATACAGAGCAGTGAATTTTTACCGGTGGAAGATTTAATTCTTCAACAATGGTCATATTGTCAATAGCTATTGCATCGTCAATACTTTTTCCTTTTAACCATTCTGTAGCTAAGGAAGAAGATGCGATTGCTGATCCACAACCAAATGTTTTAAATTTTGCATCTTTAATCATGCCGGTTGTTTCATCAACTTCAATTTGAAGACGCATAACGTCACCACACTCTGGCGCACCAACTAAGCCGGTACCAACAGTGTTTTTGCTTTTGTCCAACGTACCCACGTTTTTGGGGTTGTT
>JAKFCI010000389.1:0-3120 GCA_036676725.1 Chitinophagaceae bacterium | reverse complement strand
CTCTATAATCACTTTAGCTACTTTGTTTTTGACTTCAAGCACTCTCCCTTCTTTGTCCATTAAAGGCCCGGAAGTGATTACGACTTTATCATCCTGCTTGAAATCCAGTTTTAATAGAGCCACCGGTTGATGCTCATCCAGGAATTTTTTTATAGACTGGATCTCCTTTTCTTTTACTAAGCCAGGCTTGCCGTTCCAGTATAAAAAGTTTACTACCCCGTTCGTCATGCGCACAGCTGATCGGCCTTCTTCATTCGTCTTTACAAAGACATAGGATTTAAAAAGTGGCTCTTCAACCAGCTTTATACGGTCACTCCATTTACGGCGCACTTTGTTCAGCGGACAATAGCTTTCAATACCCTTGGATTGCAAAAGGGTATGTACTTTTTTCTCCCAGCGGGGACGGGTATATATGACGTACCATTTCAAATGTAAACTTAATTGCAGGGCTTCGCCTCCTCAGTCACACAAAAATTTTGATTTTTCAGTATGATTAAGTGTTAGCGGCTGCAAATATAGGGTAGATATGGGAGTGGTAAATCCTTGAAAGAAGCAGATAGTGAATAAGTTAATAGATTATGCCCTTGCCATTTGCCAGATCAGTTGTCAATCATATTGATCTTACAAATTATGCTTTTGAAAATTTGCCCTTAGAGGACTGAAAATCAACTTTATAAAATTTGATATACCCATTTTAGATCATATTTTTAACCAGGATCATTTCACTTAAGCTTAAAAATACATTTCCATACTTTTAACTAAATAACTGCTTTGAAAACCCAGCGCTATTATTCTTTAGATGTTTTTCGGGGTGCCACAGTGGCCCTCATGATCTTAGTCAATAACCCCGGTTCCTGGAGCCATATTTACAGCCCGCTGGAACATGCACCCTGGCATGGACTAACACCAACTGACCTGGTCTTTCCCTTTTTTTTATTTGCTGTAGGTAATGCCATGGCATTTGTGATGCCAAGATTAGAAGCAGCAGGAGATGCTGTATTTTGGAAAAAGGTTTTAAAAAGGACGGCTCTTATTTTTTTGATCGGGTTGTTTTTAAACTGGTGGCCTTTTGTAAGCTGGCAGAATGATGAATTAGTTTGGAATGGCTGGACCTGGATAAATGGAGCAGGCAAACTGGTTGGCGTTCGCATTTTTGGCGTACTGCAAAGAATTGCCGTCTGTTATTTTTTTGCCTCAGTAATGGTTTACTATTTAAAAGCCAGGGGCGCTTTTTTAGCCGGCCTCATTTTATTGCTGTTATATTGGTTGTTTTGTGTCCTTGGCAACCCGGTTGATCCCTATAGCTTAAAAGGATGGCCTGGTACTGCCATCGATATTGCCATTTTAAACGAAGTGCACATGTATAAAGGAGAAGGGGTAAGTTTTGATCCTGAAGGATTGATGAGCACCATCCCCGCCATTGTGCAGGTGATCTTTGGTTATTTAGTTGGTGATTATATTATTAAAAAAGGAAAAGAACCGCAACAAATTTTGCAGAATGACAGCGTTAGTCTAACGACAGGTACAGCCACACCTTCTAATATCTTTCCTATCATAACAGGATTATTTATTGCAGCCATGGCTTTTTTACTGGCAGGCTATGCCTGGGGCTTAAGTTTTCCCATCAATAAAAAAATATGGACTTCCTCCTACGTGCTTGTTACCACAGGCATGGCAACAGCTATTTTAGCAACCCTTATTTATGCCATTGAAGTGAAAGGCATCCGCAGCTGGTGGACGCGGTTCTTTGATGTATTTGGAAAGAATGCACTTTTTGTTTTTGCGCTCAGTGCTTTTTTGCCCAAAGGTTTACGACTTATTCGCATACCCAATGGCGTTAATGAAAAAGGAATGACCCAATACTTGAGTCCCTGGAACTGGATTTACGAAAAGGTGTACAAGTTTGTACCGGGTGCGCCGGAACTTGGTTCGCTTTTATTTGCTCTAACTGTTATTTTATTTATGTGGGCTATTTGTTATTGGATGGATAAGAAACGGATCTATATTAAAGTATAATCGGTTATCGCTTATAACGGTGGTGAATAACCTAAAATTGACAATCAATATTAATTTTATTGACCCATAATTATATTGTTCTTTCCTTTCTTCCACTGCTTTGGGGTTGCGCCATCCATTTTTACAATCTTCGGGTGAAAAATGCCTATGGTTTCTACCAAAGCTGTTTGTGCATTCATTACTTCATGAATATCCTTATAGGCAAAAGGCGCTTCGTCTAATCCGCCGCCAATAAGTTTTATGTCAAGCTTTGCAAGCGCATCATTTAGTTGTTTATGCGTAACTGATTTTAATGCAGCAGTGCGGCTCATTTTTCTTCCCGCACCATGTGAGGCAGAATTAACCGAACCTTCCTCCCCTTTTCCTTTCACAATAAAAGCTGGTGAAGCCATTGATCCCGGGATGATTCCTAAAACATTTTTACCGGCAGGGGTTGCGCCTTTTCGATGCACTACCACGCTCTTGCCTTCCCATTTTTCTTTCCAGGCAAAATTGTGATGGTTTTCCACCATTTTAATTGGCTGTCGTTCTAAACTGCGTGCAATTTTTTTATGAATAATATGATGGCAGGCAGATGCATAATCACCAGCCAGGTTCATTGCCATCCAATATTCAATTCCTTCCTGCTCGTCCAAAGACAACCACGCAAGGTTAACTGCATCACCGGGCAAACGTCTTTTTTCCTTGGCTATTTTGGTAAAATGATTGGCAACATTAGCACCTAGGGCTCTTGAACCCGAATGTGATAGCAACCCAATATAATTCCCAGGCTTTACACCTAAAATTTCATCTTGTTGATTTATTTCTATTGAACCAAATTCTACAAAATGATTGCCTGAACCAGATGAACCTAATTGTTTTGCTGCCCGGCTTTGCAACCCTTTTAATATGCCAAGTTCGTCCCATTCGGACCGGTACATGACTTCATGATCCATTGAATATTCAAAGGTGGCACCACTTCCAAAAAGCGTGGCATCACTTAAAACTTTATTAAAATGGTGCGCATTATCGGTTAATTCATTTGGTTGCATTTCGAAAATAGAAAGGCACATACGGCAACCAATGTCAACACCTACGCCATAAGGGATGACTGAATTTTCTGTT
>JAKFCI010000388.1:0-3887 GCA_036676725.1 Chitinophagaceae bacterium | reverse complement strand
CCGGGTAATTTACCAAAGCTGCCTCGTGAATATTGATGTACAAACCATCTGCAGTTTTCATCATCAAAGGCGTTTGCATTGCATTTTTATCAAAAAATGTTTTAGCATGAATTTCTTGTGCGGTTGTGCCGCCACTTGCATCTACTTCGCTTAATTTGGTAGTATAGTAAGTAAATTCATTGGTATCATAATCGCCGGGAATCCAGAATGTTTTATGATCACCGGTTAAATGAAATTGCGAAACTTCGTCAGCCAAAACAAAGTGATCCAATTTTTCCTGGTCAGGAAATTCGTAGCGAAAACCAACACCTTCATTAAAAACGCGGAAGATGACATTTAAAATAATGTCTGAACCATTTTTATCTTTTACACTTAGCTTTAATTCCTTGTGCAGGTCGCGAATGGAACTGTACTCGCCCCAAACTGTTTTCCAGGTTTCATCGTGGCTGGCACTATCAATTTTTTGTATTGTGAACTGCTTCAATTCTACTGCCGGCTCTTTAAACTTTAATGATAAACCAGAAGGAAGAATGACCGCTTTATTTTTATAAGTTACACTGTACGAAAGTTCGCCACTAGCTGTAACGCCTGCAGTTAATTTAATATTTCGATCGGGGGAATAAAGGTTGATTGTTTGTTGTGCATATGTTTGATAGCACAATAAAACCAGCAAAAGCATCAGGTATTTTTTCATTTTCATTTTTTATATTAATTTTTTTCAAGCAGCCACCATATTCGTTTAACCGGCTTTACCTTATAGTTTGTTTGAATGTATTTTCTAATAAAGTCCATTGCTTCATTTATATCATCAGTCAATAAAACAAGGCTCATATCTTCTTCTGAAATTGTTCTTTTTTTTGCCATGTGGTGTATGGCATCCATAAGGTCTTTATAAAATTCTTTGCCAAATAAAACAATGGGAAAACCATGAATGGTTTTGGTTTGCACCAATGTTAGTGTTTCAAATAATTCATCCATTGTTCCAAAGCCACCGGGCATAATTATAAATGCATAAGAATATTTGATCAACATTGTTTTCCGGGTAAAGAAAAAATCAAATGTCATCCACTTTTGCATGTATTTGTTATGCGTCTGCTCAAATGGTAACCTGATGTTACAACCAATTGACTTACCATTATTTTCAAAAGCACCACGGTTGGCGGCTTCCATAATACCCGGGCCACCACCCGTTAAAGTTGTAAATCCCATTTCGGCAATGCGCTTACCAAATTCACGACCACAAATGTAGTACTCGTGATCTTCTTTAAAACGAGCGGATCCAAAAACGGTAATGCAAGGACCAACAAAATGCAATAATCGTATGGCTTGAATTAATTCTATAAAAACCCGCCATGCAAACCTAAACTCAAAAGCCCTGCTCTTAGGGCCTTCCAGGTATACATGTTCTTCAGGTGGAATAATAGGGTCTTGTATTTTTCTTTTTGGCATGTATGTAAAAAATAAGCTTTAAAATTTGCTAACAGAGTTACCCAACTTTCCTTTCGTTAAAAATTTAATGATGCAACTTATGATAAAGGAATGAAAAAAATTTACTCTTAACTTGCCAACATGAGGATCATAACTTATAACGTTAACGGGATACGGGCTGCAATAAAAAAAGGTTTTATTGATTGGCTGCAATCACACCCCGCCGACGTGATTTGCATACAGGAAAATAAAGCGCAGCAAACTGATATAAATGCACAACCATTTAATGACCTTGGATATAAAGATTATTGGTTTTGCGCACAAAAAAAAGGATACAGCGGTGTAACTGTTTTTTCTAAAATTGAACCGGACCATGTTGAATGCGGAACCGGTCACCAGGTTAGTGATGATGAAGGTCGTGTGCTACAATTAGATTTTGGAAATGTACGTTTGATCAATTCTTACTTTCCTTCGGGCACATCGGGCGATGAAAGGCAAACCTATAAATATGCCTGGCTGAACGAATTTTATGATTATGTGCAGGACCTGCGAAAAACACATCCCAATATTATTATTTGCGGCGATTACAATATTGCCCATAAAGAAATAGACATTCATAATCCTGCAGGCAATAAAAAAACATCAGGTTTTTTACCTGAAGAAAGAGCATGGATGGATAAGTTTTATGGCAACGGCTGGATCGATGTTTTCAGGCAACAAAGGCCGGAGGAAAAAGACCATTATACCTGGTGGAGCCAACGTTTTCCAAGTGTACGCTTACAAAATAAAGGCTGGCGTATCGATTACATCAGTGTTACAGAGCCTCTTGCAGCTTACATAAAGGATGCGCATATTTACCCGGATGTAAAACACAGCGATCACTGCCCGGTATATGCTGAAATAGATATTGAATCAATTAATAAGAATTAAATGAATGATCATAAAGGATATTTTATTTATAATGTAACCACCCAGGTTGATAAAAGCATTGCAGATGCCTGGTTAAAATGGTTAACAGAAGAACACATTCCCCAGGTAATGAAAAGCGGTTGTTTTACAAACTATAAGGTAGTGCACTTACTCGAGGTTGATGAAAGCGAAGGTCCAACATATGCTATTCAATACGCGGCAGCATCAAAAGCAGATTATAACAGGTACCTCGAAATTTATGCAAATTCTTTACGCAAACAAGCAACAGATAAATGGGGCGATCGGTTTATTTCGTTCAGGTCGCTGATGGAAGTTATACACTAAATGTGCAAAAAAAGATTCCCGCCTTGCATTTGCGGTTTTTAATAGTATATTCCATTGAAACCCTTATCCTGACTGTATTTCACGACACATTGCTTGAAAGCCTTACTGGTGGCTGGTTTCAACAAGTGCAGTATCATATCTTTATTTAACATAAATCGTAAAAATACTTGCAAACCCTTATTCCTTGCGGCTTTCAGGATGAAAAACTAATTTAAAAAAATGATGAGAATTATTTTGTTGCAAACAAAAAGCGGCTAAATTTGTCGCACATAATTTAAAAAACTCACTATGAACAAAGCAGAATTAATTGCCCAGCTTGCTGATGATGCTGGTATCACAAAAACTCAAGCTAATGCAGCTTTAGATTCTTTTGTAACTACAGTAACTAAAACATTAAAAAAAGGCGATAAAGTTACGCTTGTAGGATTTGGAACTTTTTCAGTTTCTAAACGTGCAGCACGCAACGGTCGTAACCCACAAACTGGTGAGGTTATTAAAATAAAGGCTAGAAAAGTAGCTAAATTTAAAGCCGGTAAAGAACTTTCTGGCAAGTTGTAAACCAAAACAACATAATATTGAAGCCTTCCCGCAATTGTTGGAAGGCTTTTTTATTTATTTATCTAACAATTTTTTTGCAACTTGCACGCCTAAATACAACATCATGGGTAGAGGAGATAAAAAAACTAAAAAAGGAAAGATCTTTAAAGGATCATTCGGAAAATCAAGACCAGCGAACGAAAAAAAAGTTACAGCAACAAAATTTTTTGTCATAAGCGCTGGAATAGAAACAGCTCCAAGTGCCGCTGCAACAAATCCAGTTAATAAATGAATTAAATAACCATTTGGATAGCTTGGATATTGGCGGTAATCTTCTTTAATCGTTAATATTCTTGACAAAGTACCTAGTATGACAGCCGTTACAATTAACACTATATGTTCTGTTGATATAAAATCATTTTTCACAAATTCACCCCTCTTTTCCATACAATTCATAGTATTTCCTTAAAAAAATTAGAAAACCACGAAATTTGCCCATAATGGCAATTTTCGATGGTATAAAAAAACGAGCATTCTTTATTTTGAATGCTCTTAAATAGATTATAAGCTTTGAAACTGTATTAGCTAAAAGCTATAAAGAAGGGGAATTTGTGTTTAATGGGGCAAAAGTATCAAAAAAGGTGACAATCCAAATTGAAGGATGTCAC
>JAKFCI010000387.1:0-6269 GCA_036676725.1 Chitinophagaceae bacterium | reverse complement strand
GTTACAAAGGTGGTGTCCTTTGCCTCGTATACTTGTATAGGCTGGCGCAGCAAATCGCTTAAAGGTTGGGCTGTTGCTTTTGTTCGAATAGTGTTCGTAGAAAAAATTTGTTTGATCTTTTTATTCCCAAGTTCACTTTTTAATGCTTCTGCTCTTTGTTTACCTACAACAGACAATGCAACATCGCTAGTCATATTTGGTGCAGCAGCTTCTTTTTCAGCATGCCGAACGATATAATATGTAGTACTGCAGGACGAACAAATAATTAGGAGCAGAAGAAATATTATTTTATTCATGATGACAGAATTAACAAAATAAAGATAACCAACTTGGAATTTCGCTTTTCTATTTAGTAAATTAGAGATAATAAATTCACGTCCATGAAACAATTATCTGAAACCTGGTTTGCTGAAGGATATATTGATTTTGAATTGAAGAAGTACACACTCCTTGCTTATTTGCAGGAAATCAACCAGCAATTTAATGAAAACAAATTGTACCCACAGTTAGCCGACCTGATTTTTCATTATAACAACCTTGTTGCTTTCCGCGAAAATAAAAAGCATTTACAGGAACATTTCCCTAAAAAATTATCGGGCATTCAAATAGAAAAACTGCAAACCTTATACGAGCAAATGATTGCAGATGATGACCTGATGATTGAACTGGAAGGAATTATACATTATTCTGCAGGCGAAATGAAGACTACAATTAGTAATGGCGCGGAGATCTATGAATTTGTTGAAGAAAACCTTACCATTAATCCAATTGGTTTGGTGCCACTTGATGTACAAGAAGGCTATTTCTTTTTAAGTACCGGTAAAACTAAAGCCACACGCATTTATCAATACCGTCTTTCAATTTTCGAAAAGCATGATGAAAAATACCGTAGCATGAAAACCATGTATGTCGATCTTTCACAGCGAAGTTTAGCAAACACATACGAGCACATTAAATACCAGTTGATCAAGTCAAAAAAAATGGATCTTGTTAACCCCGCCGTGTACAGCATTGAAACAGGTTTAGATCTTCCGGTTGAAGAAACATTGTTACCAATTGCCAAGCGAAGTTTAGTAAAGTTTATATCTGCTGTTGCTTAAATTATTTCCTAAGCTAAGTGCTACTATTAAGCACCGGTTGCGTCGCACACTTGTGCATTTTGATTTGTGATGCAGCAATTTGCAAATTTCATCCATTAATATAAAGTGTGCGCATTTTTAAAAATTCAAGATGCATTGCCTTTTTATGTCAGTGGTAACATCACTATAACTCAATGCATGTAATGCTCTACATCTTCTTTCTTATTGGAAACACGCAGAATTCGCCAGGTGTGTAATAACACTGCCAAAATGATCAATGTAAATCCCAGGTAAAACCATTTGCTGAAAAACTGGTTTTCATGAAAGATCATAAAAGCCAGTAGAATCCCGTAAATAGGTTCTAATGTAAGTGTCAGGTTCATGGTGAATGCTGATACTTTTTTTAGCGAATTGATGTATAGAAAAAATGTCAGGATGGTACATAACCAACTTAATATAATTAGCCATATCCAATCAAGTGGTTTTGGTACCTGGTGAAGTGCGGGAATAAAATATTGCAGTACCGGGATTAAAAGTGTCAGGCCAACAAAGCCTCCTGTTAATTGATAAAGTGTAATGCTTTCAGGCTCGTATTTATCGATCATTTTTTTATTGAGCACAGAAACAATTACAGTTAATAATGCAGATAATAAACCGATGATGATCCCAATTGAAAATTGCAAATGTGTATTATATATCACCACGATGCCCGCAATCGCAAATAGTCCAAGGAGTATTTCAAGAGGATCGAATTTCTTTTTTAAAATAAGGGGCTCAAGCAAAGAAGAAAGCAAGGCAGAAGTAGAAAGACAAGTTAGTGCAATGGTAACGTTTGCATATTTTATGCTTCCATAAAAACTAACCCAATGCAATGCCTGGATGGTGCCAATAAAACCAATGTATAAGATGGAACTGAGCGGAAGCTTTTTAATTTTTTTAAAGAAAAAATAAAGCAACCAAATAGATATAACTGTTATGAGTAAACGATACCAAACCAGCCAGGTTTCATTCAGGCTGATTAACCTTCCTAAGACACCCGTAAATCCCCATAAAAAAACGGCTGCATTTAATTGCAGTAAAGCCTTTTTCATTAAATGAAAATATGTGGAAGCATTAGGTCACCACTTTTTTAAACCTTCGTCTATAACTGGTAAATAAACTGTGTAGTCTTAAATTAAGTACGCCAAGTATTCCTTCCTTAACAATACCCTTACTCATTTTTGATTCGCCATGCTTACGGTCTTCAAAAAGTATGGGAACTTCTTTAATTTTAAAGCCCAATTTCCAGGCAGCGTATTTCATTTCTATTTGAAACGCATAACCTACAAATCGTACTTCATCAAAATTAATTGCTTCCAGTACTTCTCTTTTATAACAAACAAAACCCGCCGTTGGGTCTGCAACCGGCATCCATAAAATTAACCTTGTATAAAAGGATGCGCCTTTCGATAATAATATCCTGTTGGCAGGCCAATTCCTCACGCCACCACCTTTTATATACCTGGATCCAACAGCTACATCCGCACCACCGGTTTTGCACGCATCATATAATCGCGGAAGATCTTCAGGCGAATGCGAAAAATCAGCGTCCATTTCAAAAATAAAATTGTAGCCTCTTTCCGAAGCCCATTTAAATCCATGAATGTAGGCAGTGCCCAGGCCGAGTTTTCCCTTACGCTCTTCTAAAAAAACAGTGTTATTAAATTCAGGTTGTAATTGTCGTACAATTTCGGCTGTGCCATCAGGTGAGCCATCATCTATAACAAGTACATGAAAATTTTGATTAAGATTAAACACTGCATGCAAAATGCTAGCAATATTATCTTTTTCGTTATAAGTTGGTATGATTACTAATTTCTCCAAGCAGGTTCAGACTATTTTTTCTTTAACATTGCACGGGTGTATATTTCCGTAAGTTTTTGTTTGGTATTTTGTGGAAATTCGCCACGCATCATCCAGTCGTAATATTGTGGCTCGGCCTTCAATACATCTGCAACCGTACGGCCTTTATGTTTACCGAAATTAAAGCACTCCTCTCCTTTATCGTTAAATGCAAACCGGCGGGCAAAATCAATAATGTTGTCGTCACCAATTGCTTTAAAAATAGTTTCTAAAGTATTTCCTAACTGGGGGTAGCGTTCTATTTGCGCATTTAAAATTTCTGCTGTTGCAGCTGCATCTGTTTCTGCACTGTGTGCCCCTTCTAAAGTTTTATTGCAATAAAAACGATACGCTGCAGACAAAGTACGCTGCTCCATTTGATGATAGATCTTTTGAACATCAACAACTTTTCTTCCCTTCATATCAAACTCCACGCCTGCACGTAAAAATTCTTCCATCAACATTGGCATATCTAATCGATATGCATTGTAGCATGAAATGTCGCAACCATCTAAAAATTGTTTTATGTCATGCGCCACTTGTTTAAAGGTTGGTGCATCTTTCACCATTTCATCTGTGATACCATGAATATCAACGCAAACCTGTGGAATGGGCATTCCTGGATTAATGATCTTGCGTTTTACAGTTTTATTGCCATCAACCAAATACTTAATGATGGCAATTTCAACAATTCTGTCAGTGGTAACATTTGTACCCGTTGCTTCAATGTCAATAAAAGCAAGAGGTTTCTTAAGTTGTAACATTCAAATAATTATAGAAGGGGTAAAGATAAAAGTTTGTATTTGCTTCAGTTTTAATAATCTAATTTTTTGTAACTCTTTTGGAAAGTGCTTCAATGTCCATCCCATCATAATTACCGGAACTCATAAGCAATAATACACTATTATCGAATGTGGTGTTTTGCAACCACTGCTCTAAATCTTTTTTTTCGTTAAATACAAAAAGGTCTTTTTTATTAAAGCCATGTTGCACTGCATCTTTAGGCAATAAAGGCAGGCGTTTTAATTCCAATGCATGTTTACTATAAAAAACTGCGGCTTCATCGGCATCCTGCATAGCGCCATTAAATTCTTTCATAAAATCTTCGTTCAAACTGCTGTAGGTATGCAGTTCTAGCAAGCCAATTAATTTTCTATCGGGAAATTGTGCTTTCACGGCTTTAATGGTTGCAGCAACTTTTGATGGTGCGTGGGCAAAATCGCGGTAAACAATTGTTTTTCCATTTTTTGCCAACAACTCTAATCGTTTAGAAGCGCCTTTAAAATTTGCAATGGCGCCAATAAATTCTTTTGCAGAAATATTTAGCTCATTACAAACAAACCAGGCTGCATTTAAATTGAGCAAATTGTGTGCACCAAAAACTTGCAGGTCGCCTTTTTCGCCATCAATAACAACACTTGTTTCACCATCCCTAATTAAATTTTCAGGAACGGAGTATGGTTGGTAACGAATATCATTTCTCTTGTTTGCCTGCACCAGCTTATTTAAAACTTCATCCGTTTCATTGTAAATAAGCAACCCGTCCTTTTCAATTTTATCAATAAATATTTTGAATTGTTCCAGGTAATTTTCAAAAGTGGGAAATACATTTATATGATCCCATGCAATGCCGGTAAGGATGGCAATATGCGGAAAAAGAAAGTGAAATTTTGGTCTTTTTTCAATGGCACTGGCAGGATATTCGTCTCCCTCGCAAACAATTACGGGTGCATTTGTAATATTAACAGATTGATCAAAGCCTTCTAACCGGGCTCCCACCAGGTAATCAAATTCTTTTCCCAATTGCTTTAATACATGCATGATCATGGCAGTTGTTGTCGTTTTTCCATGACTTCCGCCAACAACAATTCTTTTTTTATTCAAGTTTTCTTTAAAAATATATTCCGGGAAAGAATAGATGGGAAGACTTAAGGCCCTGGCTTTTAATAGTTCAGGGTTATCGGATTTTGCATGCATTCCTAAAATAATTGCATCCAAACCTTCATGAATCATATCGGGTCGCCATCCAATATTTTCAGGCAGAATACCTTCTTTTAACAAATTAGATTTGGCAGGCTCAAAAATTTCATCATCCGTACCTGTTATTTGGTAGCCTTTTCGCTTTAAAGCAATGGCCAGCTGGTGCATTACACTGCCGCCTATAGAGATAAAATGGATCTTCATAGTTATATTTGCATAATATCCGGCAAATTAATCCGTTTACCTCAAACACCTTTGTATTATGAAAAACAAATTCATCACTTTTACTTTACTGACTGTCATGGTCATCGGCCTTTCTTCCTGTTTTAGTTCCAGGAGTAAATATGGCTGCCCTTCAACTGCTTATCAAACAAAATCAAGCATTAAAATTTAAGAACAAGCATGCAATGGAATCAATTGACCAGTGAGGAACAGCTCAAGGACGTCATTCTTAAATCTGCGGAAAGACACCAGGTGATTTTTAAACATAGCAATCGGTGCTCTATTAGTTCTGTTGCTTTGCAGCGTTTAGAAAAGGCAAAAGCTCCTTTTGACGTGGATTTTCATTTTTTAGATTTGATCAATTATCGTAGCCTTTCGAATAAAGTAGCTGAAACTTTTGGTGTAAACCACGAGTCGCCGCAGGTTTTAATTATAAAAGATGGCACTTGCGTTTTTGATGAAAGCCACATGGGCATTACTATGGCAGATATTTCTGAGCAGGTAATGAGTGCGTAATCAATTTTTTTGTCAGATCCTGATTGCAATACCCCTTAGGCTTAAGAATTTTTTAAGTTCCTGGATGTCTATTTCTTTAAAATGAAATACACTTGCTGCCAAAGCAGCATCTGCATGCGCTAATTCAAAAACATCGGCAAAGTGTTGCATGTTACCGCCGCCGCCTGAGGCAATTACAGGAACAGGAAGATTTTCTGATAGTTGTTTGGTTATGTCCATTGCAAAGCCTGCCTTGGTGCCATCATGGTTCATAGAGGTTAATAATATTTCCCCGGCTCCTAAATCAACTGCTTTTTTTGCCCACTCAAAACACCTGGTAGTGGTTTTAGTTCTTCCTCCATTTAAATAAACATACCATTCACCATCATCTTCTTTCTTGGTGTCAATAGCCAATACCACACATTGGTTTCCGGCGGCTATGGCAATATCATTTATTATTTGAGGATTATTAAAGGCTGCTGTATTAATAGAAATTTTATCTGCACCGGAACCCAGTAAGACCATAACATCTTCAACCGATTTTATTCCGCCACCAACGGTAAAAGGAATATTGATCGTATACGCTACACGTTTAACCAATTCGGCCAAGGT
>JAKFCI010000386.1:0-4137 GCA_036676725.1 Chitinophagaceae bacterium | reverse complement strand
ATCATTACCTCTCTGAGATTCTTCAGTCGCGGCATAAAGTAAAACCAATTGTAAATGCAATGGCCGCTCCCTCCCCGGCATGCGTCGGGGCAGGCTGAATGACAAGACACTATGAGCTATAATAATCTACTATAACCCACCATTCAACTTTTAAACCTTTAAACTTTTAAACAATCGTTCCTCTATCGTTCAACTATCGTTAAACTTTTAAACAAACCATCCTCTATCGATAAAAACCGCTTTCCAGTTAATTTGTTTATTTAGATATTATTCTTCTTTTAAAATCTAAAAATCCAACGATAAGAAACAAAAGAGTATACCCCAAAGACGTCCAGGCAATTTGAGATAAATGTGGCTTTAATGTGGAAGACAATGGAAAAGCCTGGAAACTATATGGAAAATAACTTGCTAAGCTTGACTTGTATTCTAATGCCATCATTGTGCCGGTGAGCCATAAAGCAAGGCCGATACCAATCGGGGCAATAAAGTTTTTGAATTTAAGTCCGATCCAAAATTGTATGGCACAAACAGCCAGCATTATTATATAAGCATTAGCTGCATTTATAAGTACTGTGCTTCCATCTAATGGATTTCTAAATAAGTCTAAACCTGGTTTTATCAGGTTTGCTGCTACAATGGACACAAACATGATTAAATGAGTAGCTACAAGGAATATCAGAATCAACAAATGGATGTTCAGAAATCTTGCAATAAATATATTGGCTTTGGTCTGCGGAGATGCGCATACCTGTTTCCAGGTATTGTTTCTATATTCAATTTGTGGCAGCAGTGTACAGATTAATATAATGAACCAGGGGAAAAATGCCACACCATTCATTTCAGATAATAATTTAAATAAATTGTTTAGTGGATCCTTCCTGGTCCCATCCATGCCATCCTCATCTAACAATACATTCAACAGGAATATAGCAGGTACAATAGCCGCACCAATCAAAGTAAGATAAAAGGATGCTGTTCTTTTTGTTTTTAATATTTCCGAGCGAAGTGTTATCAGTAAATTCATGATTGTGTGGATGTGAGGTCAATAAATAATTGTTCCAGGTCATTGGCCCTTGGATGAAGAAGGTACACATCCAGGTTATTATTAAGGAGCGTCCTGTTAATAGCGGCTACCTGGTTATCACTTTCATAAGGGAAAGACAGGGCATCTCCAATGGCTTCAGGATGATACTCCTGCAAAAGTTTATGCGCTATCAGGTTGTCTGAGCTTTTTATTAACAGTCGTGCTCCTTTTCGCTGAATTGAATGAAGCTCTGAGAGAGGGCCCTGGAATAACATTCTCCCTTTTAAAATGATGCCTACATGGCTGACCATTTTTTCCACTTCTCCGAGCAGGTGGCTCGATATAAGTATGGTCATGCCATGTGCTTTGTTCAACTTTTTAATTAATTCACGGAGTTCGATAATGCCTGCAGGATCTAAACCATTTGCTGGTTCATCCAGTATCAGCAATTCAGGGTTAGGCAATAATGCAAGTGCAATAGCCAGTCGTTGCTTCATCCCCAATGAAAAATTTTTTGCTGTCTTCTTTCCTGTATCTTCTAATCCAACAATATCTAAAACTTTAGCTATTCTTGCTTTTGATGCGCCGTAAACTTTTCTATAAACTTCCAGGTTTTCTTTAGCTGTTAAATGGCCGTATAAAGAAGGTGTTTCTACCAGCGAACCAATCTTTTTCAAAATGTCAATCCTGTTGGAATGAAGATGTTGGCCAAAGATTTCAATGTCTCCTTTTTGGTTATTCAACAAACCCAATAGCAAACTAAGTGTTGTTGTTTTTCCTGAACCATTTGGACCGAGAAAACCATATATGGATCCTTTTTGTACCTGCAGGTTTATATCAAATAGTGTTTGTATACCTTTTGAATAATGATAAGAGAGACCTGTAGTTTTTATAATTGCTGAATTATTCATTGAGAAGTTTTTACTAAGAACTTTGAAATAATTAATTGCCTATACGTTCCTGTTCTTCATTGGCACTGCCGGAGGTTCTTTTAACCGGTGCTATTTTTTTCCCTTTGCTAAAGCGATAGCTGAAACCTGCCGATACTACACGTGATTCACCATATTGCTGTATTTCAAAATCAACATTGCCATATTTCGCGGTTCCCCTGAACTTTTGGGTGAAAAATATATCCCGAACGGATAACCGTAATGTACCCTGGTTTTTAAATACCTGCTTGCTTAAACCGGCACCAATAAAACCAACAGATCGTGCTTGTAGAACACCTTCAAGCCAACCGTTTCTGTACCGGCCATTTATTTCGCCGGTCAAAGTTTTTGTAATTTTAAATTGCTGCGTACCGGTGATTATAAAACTTGTTGCGGCCAGGTCAACGGGAGTATTGCTTACCACACCTTTAAAATTATTAATAAAGGCATTGATATTTATACTGCTTGTCCACCACTTGGTAATGGGTGTATTGGCATTGATCGATATACCGTACTGGTGAAGCGAGGCAATGTTTGATGGTGTGTTATAAGCTACCTCTCCCTTTTGTTCTATCACCGATTCAATGATATCTTTGGTTGAAGTATAGTTTAAGGTTGTTGTAATCTTATTTTTCCAGGTATGAGAAACTTCAAAATTATTACTAAGCGATGGCTTCAGGTTTGGATTTCCCTGGCTGAAAGTATACCTGTCAATAAAATTGATAAAAGGATTTAAACTTTGATAATTAGGACGGCGAACCCTTCTGCCGAAGTTGGCGCCTAAATTATTATCCTCATTCAATTTATATTGAAAATAAGCTGTCGGAAAAAGCTGTGTATAGTTCCTGTCAAAATTTTCGCCTGTTGTAAGCTGCTTCCCTTTTGCATTTGTATTTTCCAGCCGCAACCCAAATTGTGCAGATATTTTTTTGGATAATGGCGTACTTAAATTTATATAAGCAGCATTGATGTTTTCTTCATAAATGAAATGGTTGCTGCGATTGATATCACGAACAGTACGGCCAAATTGTATGCTGTCGTATATAGCATTGTTATCGGTTCTTACAACACTGGTTTTGATGCCGGCTTCAAATTTTGCGTTCTCTTTCAAAGGATGTATATAATCAACTCTTCCGCTATACACTTTTATATCCTGTGGTAAATGACCCAATAAGGTATCTGCTTTTTTAAAGTCATTACCCGAGGCATCTGAATACGAATTAACCATGAACAGCTTATTGGCAGATCCATATTGTAGAAAGTCAAGATCTGCAGTAAGCTCTCTTCCATTTTTGTCAAGCAGGGTGCGGAAATACATGTTGGTACTGATATTATTCCATTTGTTATTATTATTCACAATGGCTTTGGTAATGCTTTCCAGGTTTTTTGATGCGGTGGAAATATGGGTTAGATTCAGATTGTTCATTTCCATACTTCTTGTATTACCATTGAATACAATACCATAGGTGGTTTTTTTAGTTGCAAAAAAGTCCAACCCCAATTTGGCACTGTACGAGTTGCCTTCCATATTTCTGTCGGCCCGCTGGTCAAAAATGTTTTCCAGCGAATTGGATGTGTTGTTATAAATATTCCTTTTGAATTCTAATACACCAAAGCCCTTGTGATAATTATGGCTTAAGTTGGTAAAAAGATTGATTTTATTTTTCCTGTAATTGTAGTTGAATCCTTCGTTTGATTTTGGATACCTGCCCTGGGTATATCCTAGCGTGAAGGAACCGTTTGAGCCGGCAGTGACTAATTTTTTTGTTTTAATATTAATGATGCCTGAATTACCCGCTGCATCATAGCGTGCCGGGGGATTTGTCATAATTTCGATCTGGTCCAGTTGGTTGGAGCTCATGTTGCGCAGCATGTTTGCGAGGTCTTCGCCTCCTAACTGGGTAGGGCGGCCATCAACCATGATCATAACACCTTCTTTGCCTTTCAGGCTGATATTGCCATCCCTGTCAACCGATACTCCGGGCGATTTTTCCAAAACTTCTAAAGCTGAAGTACCAATATTGGTAATCGAGGCATCTACGTTAACGATGGTCCTGTCTATTTTTTGTTCAATCAATGGGCGGGAAGAGGTTACGGTAACTCCTGTCAATGATTTACTTAATTCGGTTAATTCAATCACTGCAACTTGTACGGCCTGCTTTTCATGGCTGATTTCAAAACCAG
>JAKFCI010000385.1:0-9411 GCA_036676725.1 Chitinophagaceae bacterium | reverse complement strand
AAGGATTTTTAAATATAGAATCACCATCCAAATACAATTTAAAAGTACACCAGGTTATTACAGTATTAAATAGTAATGGTGCCCAATACCTCAATCATAGTTTTGGAATTGACAAGTTTAGAAAGGTAAATGAAGTTTCAATTAAAGTCTATAATAGCTCAGGGCTTTTGGTAAAAAAATACAGTAAGAAAGATTTTTCCGTAAAAGCTTCCTACGATGGTATTTCCATCGTTACAGATAATTATGCAATGAATTTGTATACGCCCCCTGCGGGCTATCCTTGTACCATTGAAGTCGAATACCAAATTAATGTAACCGGTTATATTGAATTGCCTAATTGGTATGTCAATACAATCTTAACGTCTACTGAAAATTTTCGTTACGTGGTTGATGTGCCGGCTGAAATGGATATTCGTCATCGGGCATTAAATTATTCTTTCCTTCAAAAAGAAGAATTCATTGGGAAGCAAAAAAGATATACGTGGGAAGCAAAAAACATAGTCCCAAAGAACTTTGAACTGGATGGATTTGAGATGGCACGTTACCTGCCGCAGGTGGAAATAGTTCCTAATTTTTTTGAGTATGATGGTTACGCCGGTAGCTTTAAGAGTTGGAAGGATTTCGGGAAATGGAATTATGACCTTTACGAAGAAAAAAATCCTTTTAGTAAGTCGCGTACGGAGGATATTAAGTTGATGGTGAGCAATGTAAAAACAGAACAGGAAAAAATTTCTATCCTTTATAGTTATTTGCAAAAAAACATGCGTTATGTTAGTATTCAGCTTGGCATAGGAGGCTTTAAACCGTTTACAACTGCTTTTGTTGATGAAAAAAAATACGGTGATTGCAAAGCCTTAACCAATTACATGAGAAACTTGCTGGGTCTTGTAGGCATTAAATCATACCCGGCACTTATTAACGCAGGCTATAACAAAACAGCAGCAGATCCAAAGTTCCCAACCGACCCATTTAATCATGTGATTTTATGTATACCAAATGGCAACGATACCACCTGGCTGGAATGTACCAGTAATAAAGCAAAGGTGGGCGAGCTGGGAAGTTTTACAGAGAATAAAAATGCCTTATTGCTAACGGAAGCCGGAGGCGTACTGATACAAACACCAAGGAGTCAGGCAAGCAGTAACAGGATTGTTTCAAACCATGAAATTTTGTTGCAGGCAAATGGTGGTGCCCAGGTAAAAAGTAAAATTTTTAGTACAGGCGATGCATCAATGATCTTTAATGAAATGCGACAAATGGATGCTGAAAGACAAAAAGAAGTATTTTTTGAATACCTCGATTACATTCATCCGCAAACAATGACCATGGCGCCGTTAGAGGGCCATTCGAATGAGTTTTTAAAGTTAGATCTTGACTATAAAAAATTATTAGAATTTTCGGCCGGTAACAAATTTTTCTTCCCTGTTGCGATTAATAAATTGGCAAATAATAATTTAAAAAATATAAACAACCGTAAAACAGAATATGTATTTGATTATCCTTTTGAAAAACAGGATACAACAACATTTATAATACCAATGGGTTTTAGTGTAGAAGGCATTCCTGCCAACCACCAAATTACCACCGACTTTACAATGTTTAAACGCGAAGCATTTTTGGATAAAGAAGCCAACAAATTGAAACTAGTTTCTTCGCTTACGCTAAAAAACAATTTCATTCCATCTTCAAATTATAATGAAGTAGTAAATTTTTTTACTGCTGTTCATGACCTGGAAATGGAAAATCTTATCCTTATAAAACAATAAAATAAATTTTACCTGGCCGCAATTTCTACCGGCCATTTTTCAACTTTGTTTTTAACAGGTTTTAGTGTACGCAGGTAAGCATAAATTGCTTTCAGGTCGTCATCATTCATTTTAGAAAAAATGGTCCATGGCATTATCGAATTTTTC
Source organism: Chitinophagaceae bacterium (assembly GCA_036676725.1). Taxonomy (GTDB): domain Bacteria; phylum Bacteroidota; class Bacteroidia; order Chitinophagales; family Chitinophagaceae; genus Flavisolibacter. The sequence goes on along the minus strand of JAKFCI010000385.1, from coordinate 7,498 downwards.
TTGCCCGGGTCAAATTGGTAGCCATCTTTTTCGCGGTAGGTTTTAAACTTATCAAGGAACATTTGTTCTGTCCAGGCACCAATGCCGGTTAAAGAATCAGGCGTTATGTTGGCAGAAAAAACAGTAAACGCAGGCGTTGTAAATTTTAAACCTCCGGAAAATACATCACCCATTTCGCCTTTTTCATTCCTGGGCGTATGGCAATTAATGCAATCTGCAATAGACAAAATGTATTCCCCGTATTTTACTTTGTCTTTTTCATCTGGTCGCTTATTTTGGTCGAAATTCTTATGCAAGTTCGGTGGATAAGCCATGCTGATGGGGATCATTAAGCTTCTCTCAGGAACGGCGTTGTTTATTGGTCTTAATGTTTTGATATAAGCAATAATATCAAGTATATCCTGCCTGGGTAAGTTATTATATAATGGATAAGGCATTAAAGGAAAAAGCGTATCTCCATTTTTATTTATTCCCTGCGTAAGGGCCCGCATTATTTCTTCATCTGTCCATGTACCAATACCTGTTGCAGAATCTGGCGTAATGTTTTTCCCATACAATGTACCCGGTATAGCGGCCGTTAGCTTGTGGTCTAATACGGCACCACCCATTCCTTCGGAACCTTCAACAATTGGTCCTGCAAAAAACCTGAAATCACGTTTCCCATGGCAATCAAAACAAGCGGCTACATTATTTACCAGGTAATCGCCCCTTGCAATGCTGTTTTGAACTGAATCCTGGTCAGCATCATTAATTTTTGCTGATTGTTCGTTATTGCAATTGACAATAAAAATGCCGGTAAGTGGTAAAATAAAGAGTGCAAGAAAAATCTTCTTTCTCATGATTTTGGTTTAAGCAGTTATGTTATAGATACAATTGAAAAGAATACGGAGGAAAGTATTCAACAGAGCACCAGATAAGCAGTTTTGGAAAGGATAGAATTAATGAATACCAATCCTAATTTACATAAAATAATTTGCAGGCAAATTTTTCTGTGGTTCCACTTTCTGCAATTTTCTACAGAAGCTTAATTTGCGGGTTATGAATGGTTCAGATATCAAGAACATAGTTGGCGATACGGATATTTATTTAATAGACCAGATATTAAAAGGCAGATTTAAAACCGGTGATATTATTTTAGATGCGGGTTGCGGTGGCGGAAGAAATCTTTCCTGGTTTTTAAATAATCAATTTGAAGTGTATGGTGTTGATGCAAATGTGGAAACGATCAATGAATTAATCAAAAAATCCCAACCTAATGTTTCCAGCCATTTTATGGTGAGTGCAGTTGAAAATATGCCATTTGATGACCAGGCGTTCGATGTTATTATTTCTAGTGCAGTACTTCATTTTGCTAAAAATGTTGCTCATTTTTTTTCGATGACCAAGGAAATGCTCCGTGTGCTGAAAGAGGACGGCATTCTTTTTATCCGCATGGCTTCGGATATTGGAATAGAGAAAAAAGTAGTGCCTTTAGGTGATGGAATTTATAACATTCCCGATGGCAGTACAAGGTTTTTGTTAACCCGTTCTATCTTACAGGAATTGCTACAAACCTTGCCGGTTAAAATGATAGAAGACTTTAAAACAGTCAATGTAAATGATGTTCGCTGTATGAGTACTTTGGTTTGGCAAAAAACAAAACACTAGGATTTTTACGAAGATTTTTCTGTTTTATTCAACAATCTTCGTATTTGTGCTACCAATAAATACTAAAGCGAAAAATAAACATTCTCCCGGTGCAAAACTCTGGAAGAAATTGATTTTATTTACTAAAACTTGATTGTTAAGGTTGGGATAACCTACCTAAACTTGCCTACTTTTACATAAACAATATCTATATGAAACTTTTTGTTGCCGGCCTTCCCTACGACCTTTATGATGAAGAGCTGGTTGAAATTTTTGAAAAATTTGGACCGCTTGTATCAGCTAAAGTGGCTTTAGATAAAGAAACGGGCAAGAGCCGTGGTTTTGGTTTTGTTGAAATGCAAAATGAACAAGACGGCAAAGATGCAATTGAACATTTAAATGATATTTCCTTCGGCAAAAAACCTTTGGTGGTAAAACAGGCAGAAGAAAGAAGCAGCGGTTCCGGTGGTTCGGGCGGCGGTGGCGGTTACCGTGGTGGTGGAAGTAGCGGCGGCGGCGGTGGCTATCGTGGCGGCAACAGCGGTGGTGGCGGTGGCGGTTATAACAACAACCGAAATAATGACCGCGATAACAATCGTAATCGTTATTGATTTACAAAGTATACTAACTCAATAAATATAAAAGGGCGATCAGTTATAAAAACTAATCGCCCTTTTTTTAATTAAAACTCTTTCTTCTTTTTTAAATTTCCTCCTGCTTCTATCACTGAACTTCCATACACCTTGATGGTTGATTTAATAAAGTCTTCTTCGTTGGCCTTGTAAATATTTTCAACATACTTCTGCGGGTTACGGTCTATGTAAGGGAACCAGGTGCTATGAACCTGAATCATGATCTTGTGCCCTTTTTTGAACGTATGCAAAACATCCTGCAAAGGAACGGCTACTTCTGAAACCTGGTTTGGTTTAAAAGGCTCGGGCTTTTCAAAACTATTTCTAAACCTTCCGCGAAATACTTCCGCACGCACCAATTGCTGGTAACCACCCATAACAATGTTCTTTGGATTGTGCTCATAATTCGGATGATTATCCGGGTAAACATCTATAAGTTTTACAATAAAATCTGCATCCGTTCCCGTCATGGATACTTTAAGTTTTGCAAGAATTTCGCCTGCAAGCGTTACATCTTCAGTTAATGTATCCGTTTCAAATGTCAAAACATCCGGTCTGCGGCCAGCATCTCTTTGGTCATCGCTCATAAAGTTGCGAGGGGTAAAGGTCAATCCTTCAATCTGCGATGTGTAGGGAACCGGCTTTGCAGGGTCACTGATGTAATCAAATGATGCTTTTTCGTCTAACGGTTTGTTTACGGAAAGCCTGCCGTCTTCACCAAAATACAATCGAAATGTAGGTACATCTTTTGGCGGCCACACATCAAATTGTTCCCACTGTTTTTTCCCGGTATTAAACATCCATGCTTCGGGTAATTTATTTTTTCCTTCACCTTTTAAATGATACGCAAAAAATGGACGTTCCATTTCGCGTTGGTAAAAAGTAGAAAGGCTATCACCAAAATAAATATGATTGTGTGTACTTTTCCCTTTCTCATTGGCCCAGTCACCATGTCCCCAGGGTCCCATTACAATTGTATTTTGTGCACCCGGGGTGTTCTTTTCAATTGTTTTATAAATATTTAATGGGCCATAAAGATCTTCTGCATCAAACCAGCCACCAACGGTTAAAACAGCGGGTTTGATATTTTTTAAATGCGGCAACAAACTTCTTTTTTTCCAGAACGTATCGTAGTTAGGATGGTTGGTAATTTGGTTCCAGAAGAAATTGTCGTGGTGATATTTTTTTGTAATGTTTTTTAGTGGCCCTTGCGACAAATGAAAAGCATAACCATCTTTCGGTGCTTTTCCATAAAAGCGCATTATCTCGTCCATGAACCAGTCTTTCCTTGTTGTATCTTGCTTTTGATAACCAAATACTGCAAAAGCAGCGGTATAGCTTTGTAGAAAAGCACCCATGTGGTGAAAGTCATCAAAGAAAAAATCGGCAATTGGTGCCTGTGGCGAACATGCTTTTAAGGCCGGGTGAGCATCCGGTAATGCTGCTGCAGTATAAAAACCTGGGTAAGAAATTCCATACATGCCCACCTTACCATTGTTTGATTTTAAATTTTTGATCATCCAGTCTATAGAATCCCAGGTGTCGGAACTTTCATCAATCGCTTTTTTATTTTTTGGATTATTGCCCGCTATGTTCGGCGTCATGTTATCAAATACGCCATCACTCATATAACGGCCACGCACATCCTGGAAAACAAAAATGTATTTATCCTCCACTAAAAAGCGTGATGGATGTCCGTATAGTTTAAAATCAGCATAGCTGGATGCATTATAGCAGGTGCGGTTTAAAAGAATCGGATAGGTTTTCGAGTTGTCTTTAGGTATGTAAACAACATTAAAAAGTTGAATGCCATCCCGCATAGGAATTCGGTATTCAAATTTGTTGTAATGCTCCCGCATGTACAACGAATCGGTATTCATTGCTTGCGCCGAAACAATAAAAGAAGTGATACAAAATGATAAAAAGAGCAGCAGTCTCATAATATTTATTTATTGACAAATGAAAGAACTAAACTACAAAAAAGGATGCATCCCCCATATGGATATATGCTGAGCAATTTTTTTCGTTACCTCCTTCTGGATATTGATATGAATATTTTAATAGGTCTATTTTAACAATTAGCCCAATAACTTTCGAATGCATTTTCAGTCAACCTAACCATCATTCCTTTTTGCATTTTTAAAAACATTTTTATGAAAAGATTTTTTCTACCCTTATTATTTGCTTTTATGCTTCCGGCTGCTTTTTCATGCAGTAGCGGAAGATTTGCAGGCTATACCTTAAATGAAAGAGACGCTGCTGATGCTGTGCGTCAATTGTTGCAAATTGGCGCTAAAGAGGGTAGCCTTACCGGCGCTTTTAGTAAAGAAATGATCATGTCAACAATTTTCCCGGAGCCGGTAAAAAAGTTATTAAATACGGCGCAACAATTAGGATTGACAAACGAGATCGATCGGTTTACAACAACCTTAAGTACAGCAGCAGAGAAAACGGCTGTTAATTCTGTTCCCATTTTTGTAAATGGTATTTCAAATATGAAATTAACCGATGCCATGCGAATTATTAAGAGTGGTGGAACAACTGCAACAGATTATTTAAGAAGTTCTGTTGGCGATACATTACGTACTTCAATTAAACCAATAATGCAGACGGCATTAGACGAATACAAATTGATTGAACAATGGAATAATATTATTAAGCCGGTACAGGGTCTTGCAGGCAACAAATTAAAGCTTGACCTTGCCAATTTAATGGCAGGTGCAGTTAGCGAAGCAATGTTTAGAAAGATTGCTGAAAGGGAACAACAAATACGTTCCGATGCAGCCGCAAGAACAACTCCATTATTACAAAAAGTCTTTTCAAAAAGTTGGAATTAAGTTGGTTTGATTCCTGATTACCAGGAACAAGTCCCCTATGCATCCCCGGTTTTACCGGGGATTTTGTGGTTTATCCTGACCCAGTAATTCAATTTAAAAAAGGCACAAATAAATAGGCAAAAATCTTGTTAATAGGCGCCTTTTATTAACCTGCTTTAACATGAAAAGGATTGGTTTGGCATGGTATAGGCATAAAGGGAATGACAGTATTCCTCAACCTAAAAAAACAAAAGTTATGAAAAAAGTATTACCCATTATTGCAATAGCCGGATTGTTCACGTTCTCTGCTTGTACTTCTACAACAGATCCTAAAGCTGATACCCAGGCACAACTCCAGGCTTTTAAAGATTCAGTTCGTATGGCTGCCGATACCGCTGGCTTGGCTGAATACCAACAGTGGAAAGCGCAAAACGAATTAGGCGAGCAGCCTCAATATAATGATCAAACTGCTAATTATGCAGCTGCTGCGGCACCAGTGAGAAGAACAACAAAATCTTCAACTGCACGCAGAAGTTCAAGTGGTTCAAGTAACAGCGGAGGTACAATGAATTCCGAATCTTCAAACACAGCGGCTAAGAAAAAAGGATGGAGCAAAGCTGCTAAAGGTGCTGCAATTGGTACTGCCGGTGGTGCTGTAATTGGTGCAGTAGTTAATAAAAAGAACCGTGTAGTTGGTGGTGTAGTTGGTGGTGTTATAGGTGGCGGTGTTGGTTATGGTATTGGACGTGGTATGGATAAAAAAGACGGACGTTATTAATTGATTTAAAAGTTTATAGTTTGCGGGATGCTTTGGCATCCCGTTTTTTTTTGCTCTTTGTAAAAAAGATAGAAAGAGGTAACTACATTAAAAATACCTGCTCCTGTATTTGCTCCACGCTTAGTTTTTTTGTTGTTTGGCTGCAGTTCTGAAAAACAACAACCTTCCCTTTTCGAAGATCAATATTATATGTATTTACTTTTTTATCAAGTGTAACTTCAATATTTAAAACATGGTCAAAGTCCACTTTTGAAATCGACTGATGCTTGCCGTTATAGAAAATTTCTATCCCGTTTTCTGATTGTTTTATACTGAGATTTCCTCTTTGTTCCTCTTTTCCCGATGCAATTTGATAGCCCTCAAAAATGATTACATCATTGATTTTCAGACTAATGGGTTCTTTTTCAAAACAATTTCCAAATACAATTAAATAATCAGGGTCTTCGCCTGGTGTGTAGGCATACACAAGTGTAGAACAAAGTAGACCAAAAAAGATTAGGGTTGTTTTCATGGATCGGTACTAAAGCGCTAAAATAAACACTGCTTTCGATTAATGCAAGGCTTTTGAGCTTGTTCATGTACGATTTAAAAAAGTTAAAAAAAGGGGCTGGCACAGGTATTGCCTAAGTAATAGAAACTATTTTAAAAATGAAAAAGATTTTATTAGGCGCTCTTGTTTGCGCAGCCGTAGCAGGTGTTGTCTTTTATTTAAACGACCCTGAAAAGTTTCAAGACGTGGTTGATGACTTGAAAGGCAAGGCAGATGATGCACTAGCTAAAGCTAAAAGTGGTTTAAGCAGGGCAGATGCTGATGTTCGTAACGCCGTTGGGTAACCTATTTTAAAAACTTCGATCCTCAATTATTTATAAACACATAAAAATTTAATCATGGGAAATATATTGTACGTTATAGTTGTAATCCTTGTAATAGGATGGCTTTTAGGAATGTTTGCTTTTAATGTATCTGGTGGTTTAATACATATTCTACTTGTAATAGCAGTAGTTGTTTTGCTTATTAAATTACTAGGCGGAAGCAGGGGCATTTAATTTTTTAAATGCTTATTCAAAATTGTTAGTCCTGTTTTCGGATAGGGCTAACAGTTATTTTTATTATTTTATATCTATTTTATGAACAAGTCAATCGATCCAAAAGAAAACAAACCAACAGAAAAAACCGAAGTAAGAAATGAAAAGGAGACAACAGGTTTGGAAAAAAAACAACAGCAAACCGATCCAAATATTACCGAGTTAAAAGGGCTTACCGATCCTAATGAAAAATTGGAAGTGGAAGGCACTGACAACGACGTTTAATTCATTTGAACAAACTCCGGCCTGCGTATAAAATTCTGAAAGTATTTAAATCTCAGGTTAGTAGTTAACTCAATTGAGTAACTATTATTATAAAGATCCTTCCGGGGAAAATAAACACCTTTCAATTCTATTGTTCCCAACACAAGGCTTTCATTGCGGATACGGATGCCGCCGCCTAAGGCTGAATAAATTTTGTTTTTAGCCACACCAAGTGTGTCATGTCGAAACATCGTTGTGCTTCCAAAAACAAAAGGGGCCATTTTAAAATACAGGATTGACCAGGGACTAAAAAAAACTGATTCTGCTTTGGCGGTTATGCGCATGTCTCCAGCCCT
>JAKFCI010000384.1:0-4387 GCA_036676725.1 Chitinophagaceae bacterium | reverse complement strand
ATAATTAAATAAAGAAAGGTCTCTTCTGGAAAAATTTTAATAAACGTAATTAAGGGCTTTTACATCGTTTGTATTAAATGGCCTGTTTGTTCCGCTTCCAATACAAGCCAGCATCCACGAACCCGCGTTGGAACCTGTTGGTGTTCCTGGAATGTGTACGGCGCCAGAAGTTGATTGCCCTTCGTTTGCATAATCGCCGCCGCAACTATATGCACGGTTCATATAATCGGTATGACGGAAGCCGATGCAATGACCTAGTTCGTGTGTTAAGATGGTTGCTATGTAATTGATATTCGCAGGATTTGTGCTGGTACTAAAATGATAGGCGTTTAGTCTAATTAAATTGTAGGGCGCTCCATTGTTTGTGGGAAAGCCCGCAGAAGCCAGCGTATTACTTTCTTCATTATAAATATTTAGGTTTATATGCGCATGCGCAGCATTAGCATGTTGAAATTTTACTTTTAGGTTTAAGGCATTAAAACGTTTAATGGCTTCATTTAGAGCCGCTGAAAACACACGTTGATAGTTAGACGAATTTTTGTTTAGCGTTACTTTGATGCTTGGGTAAGCCAAAGCGTTTACAATTTTAAAAGTTCTGTATTGTTCTTCGTCGGCTATCACCATATGGGGAGAAACTACTGGTTCCGAAAAAAGATCTTCATCTGTCAAAAGGATATCGCCTTCAACCAGGTAACCTTCTTTAATTTTTTTTAAACCTTCAGTATTAAATCCAAGTTTTTTTATTTGTCTTAAAGTTTCATTTGAAACTTCCTGGGGAATAATTTGCCTGTCTTCTTTTTTACAGGCAAAAATGACAACAGCAAAGCAGCAAACAACAACTACAGGTTTCAATACATTTTTCATTTGATTCAGGGGATTTAAGAATGGAGACTAAGACAATAACAAGTATTTCATATTTATAATTACAAAACTCTTGCCTTGCAACCATCATTAAAAATAATAATTTAATTTAATTCTTAATGTTTTTAATAATTAAAAAAAAGAGCCACTATTTTTTAGCGGCTCTTTCTTACAAATTAGACGTAAAATTTAATAGAGATAGTTCAATGCAGTTTTATCGTTAGCATTGAAAGGTCTGTCAGTTGAACTGCTTAAACATGCCAGCATCCAGGAAGCCTTATCAGGACCAGTTGGCGTACCTGGTATGTGTACTGCTCCAACACCAGTTGTTGTTTGTCCTTCATTACCACCGCTACCACAACTAAAGGCACGGTTCATATAATCTGTATGACGGAAACCAACGCAATGCCCTAATTCATGCGCAATAACGGTGGTCATAAAACCTGAACTGTATGAGGTATATCTTTTAGAATATTTTATTTGATTGTATGGATCTCCGCTACTGGTTGGAAAGCCTGCAGAGGCGATGTATTGGCCTGTATTAACGAGTTGAATAATAATATTTCCGCCACTAGAAACCCTTTTAAATGTTAGTGATAATTTTAGCGCATTATACCGTGCAAGCGCCGCATCTACTGCATTTGAAAAAGCAGTAGATACTGTTTCAGAAACACTAACAGAGATTACACGTGGTAGTCTTTTCACCAAATTAAATGTTCGGTATTGTTCAACATCGGCAATTCTCAAATTAGGTGAACCTGGTAAATTATTTAATTGTTCATCTGATAAAATAATATCGCCTTCAACCAAATACCCACCATCGGTTTTCTGGAGGTCATAAGTATTAAAACCCAAAGCTTTCACTTTTGAAATCACTTCCTGCGAAATCGCTTCTTCTTCAAATGGTTGGTTAATTTCTTTTTTACAAGCATTAAAAAAAAGCAATGAACAGCAGGCAATTGCCAAATAAAAGAAAATGTTTTTCATGTGTGTAAGTTTTAAGGATGAGCATGAAATTTCTCTCTTTTGAATTTACACTTTAATAGTGATTTTAAAATTATTTTTTTGAGTAGCAATGTTGTATAATTTGAAGCAATAGCTTTTTAATTAATTCTTTGAAAATTCCTGTTTGTAAAAAAGAATAAAAAAAAGAGCCACACAATATTTGCGGCTCTTTTTTAAGAAATAAAATATAGAATTAGTATATATAATTCAACGCTGTCCTGTCGTTTGCATTGAACGGTCTGTCAGTTGAGCTACTTAAACATGCCAACATCCATGATGCTGCATCCGGGCCACTTGGTGTACCTGGAATTAGCACTGCACCAACGCCTGTTGTTTCTTGTCCTTCATTACCACCGCTTCCGCAGCTGTAGGCACGGTTCATATAATCAGTATGACGGAAACCGATGCAATGCCCCATTTCATGTGCAAGAACAGTGGTCATAAAACCTGAGCTGTAAGAAGTATACCTGTTGGCATACTTAATTTCAGGGTATGGATTACCGCCACTTGGGAAGCCAGCAGATGCAATGTATTGTCCTGTATTTACCAGCCTGATATTAATGTTTCCACCACTAGCCACTCGTGAAAAAGTTAATCTCAAATTTTGTGCATTATACCTGGCAATAGCCGCATTTACTGCATTAGAAAAAGCAGTAGATACAGTACCTGTTACGCTTACAGTAATTGTCCGTGTACCAGATACTAAATTAAAAGTTCTATACTGTTCAACTTCTGCAATTCTAAGTTTTGTAGAAGTCGGCGTTTCATTTAATCTTTCATTAGAAATAAAAATATCGCCTTCAACTAGATAACCTCCATCGGTTTTTTGAAGGTCAGATGTACCGAAACCTTGGGCTTTAATTTTCGCAACTACTTCTTGCGAAATCTCGTCTTCTGATACCGTGTCTTTTACTTCTTTAGTACATGCAGTAAAAGCCATTGCAGCAATGCAAATAGTTAAAAAGGGCTTGAACATTTTTTTCATGTGTGATTTTTTTTATTAAAGGTGATTTTTTAACATTTTGAATTTACATGCTTAATGTGATTATATTTTTTGTTTTTAGGCAACTTGGTTGCATTTGAGGTTCAAACGTTCAAATCTTTTTGATTAGGATAATAAAAAAAGCCGCTGCATAGTGCAGCGGCTTAAAAAAATAGTATTGATTTTAGTAAATAGTACTCAAGGCAATTTTGTCGTTTGCATTAAACGGACGATTTACCTGAGACCCTACACATGCTAACATCCAGGAATTTGGATCGCCGCCGGTTGGCGTTCCTGGAATATGTATTGCACCAACTCCAGTATTTGATTGACCTTCATTTGACTTGCGGCCACCACAGCTGTAAGCACGGTTCATATAATCAGTATGACGCATACCAATGCAATGACCGAATTCATGTGCCATAATTGTTGCAATGTAATTCACGTTTGTGGTTCCAGTGGTTGTTTGATAATGGTAAGTGTTCATCTTTACCTGGTTGTATGGATCTCCTGTGGTATTTGGGAAACCAGCTGAGCCTAATACGTTGCTAACTTCATAGTAAGCAACTACAGTAATGTCCGCACCGGTTGTTACACGCTGGAAAGTGATACTTAAACCTTCTGCATTGTAACGGCGAATAGCTTCATCCAAAGAAGCTGAAAATGCTGCTTCATGTGCAGCCGAACTGTTGCTTAATGCCACTTTAATTGTTGGGTGTTTTGTAGTACTTACCAGGTTAAAGGTGCGGTACTGTTCTTCCTGGGCAATGATCATGTTAGGTGAAGTAGGATTTGAATTCAATTCCTTTTCAGTAAAATTGATGTCTCCTTCCACTAAATAACCATCATTGGTTTTAATTACACCTTCAGATGAAAAGCCAAGCTTTTCAATCTTACTTAAAACAGCTGAAGAAATAGTTTCTGGTTGCGCTGTTTCTTTTACATCTTTTGTACATGCAGTAAAAGCAATTGCCGCGAAACATGCAGCCACTAAGGGTTTGAACATTTTTTTCATGAGTGTTTTTAAAGTTTTAAATGTGTGCTATTTTTTAGCAGTCAAAAGATAATAACAGATAATTTATTTTAACAAATAAATTAAAGCATCGTTGTTGCAATCAAGTTTAGGACTGTATTTTACTTAGTACATGTACTAAGTAAACTTACTTATTTAATAATAGGACAGTTATAAGTAAATTGCTTTTCACTTATGAGTAAACACAATTTTCTTTTTTGTTTCGCTTTGCTTTTTTTTATTACTACCTATAGCCAGGTTGAAAGAAAAGTTCCGATAGAAAAGGTGTCGAAAAGTTTGAAACAAATACTTACTCAGAATGAATCCGATAGTATAACAGTGATCCTTTCATTTAAAGTACTTGCGAGGGAATTGAAATATCCTGGCAAAATATTGTATCAATATCCAGCCTCTGGTGCAACTACATTCAAAACAACAATTGCAATTGTAAAATCAATAATAAAAGATGATCAATTACTTTTTGCTGATGTATTAAGAACACCAAAAGAAGAATTAACGACAGGTGC
>JAKFCI010000383.1:0-2063 GCA_036676725.1 Chitinophagaceae bacterium | reverse complement strand
AAAAACGTTTTAAAAATAGAATTTGAAACAAGATTTATTGCGCATTGTATAGAAGAAGAAAAACAATCTTTATCAAAAGAATTGAGTAAAACAAACACTTCCAGGTCTCAAATAATTTTGATTGGTCCTGAGGGAGATTTTACACCAAAAGAAATTAGCGAGGCCCTGCAAAAAGGCTTTGTGCCTGTTTCTTTAGGCCATACAAGATTACGAACAGAAACAGCCGCCCTGGTGGCAGCTGTTGTCATGTGTAATTTTTCTTAATGTGCTGAAAAAGATATTTGCTGCTTGCTTGCGACTTATTTTTTCTTAGGTAAAATCTTCTTTACCATACCCACAATTTTCTCGATAATAAAACCTACAATTAGTCCACCAATAGCACACACGAGCACCTTTGCCAGCCAGGCCACTGCCGGCATTTTAGCTAAGGCATGCTCTAAATTATGGAGTAAGTGACTTGTAAACGGTATGCCGTGTGCAATAATTTCTGCACCCACCCAAAGCATGGCTGCGGTACCTATAACGCCGAGGATGCGCAAAAAATGCGGCATAAATTTGACAATACTCCGTCCCAACTTTTGGGTTACACGATGATATTTATCCTGGGCCAGGTGTACGCCAAAATCGTCAGCTTTTACGATTAAGCCAACAAATCCATACACGGCAATTGTAATAAAAACAGCTACAGCCAGCATCACAATAACCTGGTTTAATATAGGCTTGCCAACTACCTGGCTATATGCAATTGCCATTATTTCTGCCGACAAAATAATATCTGTGCGAACGGCTCCAGTAACTCGTTCCTTTTCAAGTTCCTCCGGCGTGATAACGATTACATCTTCACTTTCAGGATGCACTTCATGGTGCTTGCTGAACATGGAGTGCACTTTTTCATAACCCTCAAAACATAAATAAGCACCCCCTAACATTAAAATAGGCGTAATAGCCCAAGGGGCAAAATACCCAAGCAACAAAGCCGAAGGACTTAATATCAATAATTTATTAAAAAGCGATTTTTTGGCGATCCGGAAAATAATTGATAGTTCCCGGGACGGATCAAGCCCCACGACATACTTGGGTGTAACCGCAGTATCGTCAATCACAATTCCTGAAACTTTTCCGGTAGTTTTTGCTACCTGGGCTGGCACGTCATCTATACTGGCGGCACTCGCTTTTACCAAGGCACCAATGTCATCTAATAAGGCAAAAAATCCTGAAGGCATATACTATAAGTTCACTTTTTGATTCCGTTTAAAATGCATATTTTTTTATATGCCTGCTAAAAGCAAGATAGGTGCAGATTTTTGATTACCAAGTTTATTGGAGAACTCCGAATAACCTTTAGAAAGGGTAAGCCTATATAAAAGTTGAATAGAAAAATATTTTAAATGAAATTGATTCTATTTATTATTTCCTATCAAAAGTTACAGCCTCACCACTTTCCTTTTCTATTGTTTGACCTAAATGCTTGCAAATATTGCGCACAATATATGGTCCTTCATAAATAAATCCTGTCCATACTTCTATTAAATCTGCACCTGCTGCTATTTTTTTAAGTGCATCTGTCGGTGTAAATATTCCACCACTACCTATAATCGGTATTGAACCTTTTGTTTGTTGATGAATATAATGTACAACTTCAGTTGATCGTTTTTCCAATGGTTTACCACTCAAGCCGCCTGCACCTATCATTTCTAATTCTTCTTTGGTTGTTACCAAATGCTCCCTGCTTATGGTTGTATTGGTTGCAACAATGCCGTCAAGTTTAATTTCATCAGCAAGTGCAATCACATCATCAATTTGTTCAACAGTCAGGTCGGGTGCAATTTTTAATAGAATTGGTTTCGCTTTGGCCTTCCCGTTATTGATCATTTGTAAGTGAAGCAGGATTTTCCGCAACGATTCCTTTTCCTGTAATTCCCTTAAACCTGGTGTGTTTGGCGAGCTAACATTCACAACAAAAAAATCGACATAAGCATGTAAAGCAGTAAAACATATCTCGTAATCTTTCCATGCTTCTTCATTGGGCGTTGATTTGTTTTTACCAATATTACCCCCAATAA
>JAKFCI010000382.1:0-7278 GCA_036676725.1 Chitinophagaceae bacterium | reverse complement strand
GTTGACCATTTGCAATTGAGTAAGTGTTATCTTCCCCTGATGCACTATTCACGAGTGCTTGTAATTGTCCATTGACCATGGCTAGCAATTGTCCATTTACTAAATTGGGATCGGTTGTAGGCGCATTTACCAAAGCTTTCAATTGTCCATTCACCAATGCCTGCAACTGCCCGTTACTAAATACTGCAAATGTCACTTCTCCATTTACTAAAGCCATTAGTTGACCATTTACCATAGCAAGCAATTGTCCATTGATTAGAGGCTGTGACAGGTCATTCACCATAGCAACCAATTGGCCATTTGCAATAGGAATATATTCCCCATTAACAAGAGCCTGCAACTGGCCGTTTGCCAATTGCCTTACACTAGACGTTGCTACCCCTGCACCGTTAATTAATGACTCTTCTCCATTAACTAAAGCCTGTAATTGTCCATTTACCAAAGCTTGTAATTGTCCATTTACTATAGCCTGCAGTTGTCCATTAACCAAAGTAACATCTGCTGTAGAAATTTCGGTTACAACACCATTTACCATTGCTTGTAATTGTCCATTAACGAGGGCTAGTAATTGTCCATTTACTATAGCCTGCAATTGTCCATTCACTAAAGTAAGGTCCTTTACAATTTCTAATTCTCCATTTACTAAAGCCATCAACTGTCCGTTCACCATTGCAACTAACTGCCCGTTAACAATAGCCTGTAATTGTCCATTGACCATCGCCATTAATTGTCCGTTTACTAAAGGCATTGTTTGTCCATTTACCATAGCCAACAACTGGCCATTAACCATAGCCTGCAACTGACCATTCAAAAGTGAAGCTCTCGCATTTCCGCTTATTAGTGCCTTAAGGTTTAAAAAACCCCGGGCATTTGTACCTGCTTGAACAAGTGTTGTTTGGGCAGAATCATCATTATAATTTTGTAAAGACTGCGCCGATACATCAACAAAAAAGCGTTGGTTGGCAATTAGCAAAGGGTCTATATCATTAAGCAATGGCTTTAGTTGACCGTTTTCCAAGACATACTTTCTAGCATTCCGCACAGCCTGAAAGCTTGCCATTGAGCTCATGTTGGCAAAATCAGAAACGGATGTAGACAGGGACTGGTTGAAGCCATTTAAAACAATCAATCCATTGTTAGCAAGGAATTTTTTATGTAAACCCTCTACCTCGTTAACTAAAGAATCCAGTGTTTGTTGGGATGAATCAAGTTCGTATGTGTAGGAAATTTCGCCAAGATCTTTTCCGTAAGTAACAGTTTTATTATTCGGTGTTATTTTGAGTGGCATTTTTCCAACCGAAAGAGTGCCTGAAACAAACGTGAATCCGTAATTTGACAACAGCGGATCATCGGTTGCAAGCTCTGTGGTTCGTGAAGGGAAAATGCCATATAAACCTGCGTTGCTTGCGGCTGTTGCAATAGTTGTATAAGTAAGATTGGTTCCATCCAGTTTAAGTTTTCTCAAGGTGTCCGGGTGGGTAATTGGCACACCATTATAAAGAACTTCCACAGTGAAGACTGGATTGCTTTGCCCGTATTTTCGGCTTTTATTTTCGGCTCTAACCGTAATATCTACAATTGAACTAAAAAAATGTAAAGCCTCAGATAACCCACCATCCAGCTTACTTTCGCTTATAGGCGGATTATATAACTGCAACGCAGGGTCTTGTCCATTAACGATGTCTGGTATTGTAGCCGTGGCTTCTGTTTTATCTGCTGAGATGGTGGTAGCAACTGGCTTTCCCGAGAAATATATCTGCGTATTTGTTGTTAGGTACGCTCCTTTTATTTTGACCTCGAAAGGTTCGGTGCCATTTTCAGCTCCGGGAATTACTGCTTCAAGCGAGGAGATTATTGGCCTTGCGTTTGCGATCTGTAACATGGCTGAATCGGCTTGCGCATAACCGTAGCCACCTTCAAAAGAATGATCGCCCGACAGGTAAGAAAATTTTCCTGCTGATGATATAAGTTGTTGTTTTATTTCGGCTGGTGTTACGACAGTTTGTAAATTAAATTTCTTACGTCCTTCGATAAGCAGAGCACCCACGGCTGCAAGGTGTGGCGCAGCAGCCGATGTGCCAAAGAAGTTAGGGTAAGGATCACCGTCATTAAATACAGCACCGCCTAAATTAACGGTTGTATTCACTCCGTTTGGCCCAATAATTTCTGGTTTATTCCTTTGCACGGTGCCAATGCTTTGCTTTGTAATTGTTCCACCTCTGGAAGAAAAAGAGGCTACTCCCGGCCAAACCGGTGTGTAGGGAGCAATGTTCGCATACAGCATAGCACCAACGGCAATAGCACCATCGGCATTCGGATGACCTACAATAGAAGAAGTGCCTGTATTATAATCGAGCATCTTTGCGTCTCCCCGGAATATGATGTATTTAAAACGCACATTCCCGGTGCCGGCAACTTTGGCTACCATCAGCTTTACATTGGTTTCTTCTGTTACCGTAAAAGGACAAACTTCAAACGGATCGCCAAATAAATTACTTCGGTTAAAACCAAAAAGGGTAAATCCATTTGCACCTACCAGGTAAAGGTCCATATCAGATTGATCACCTACGCTACCAAGAGAGTGAAATTCATCATCCCATTGCAGAACGATTGTATAGGAACCTGGCTTCAGATTTATTGTTTGAAAAATGTCAGCAGCATTGCTGCCAAACCGGTGTATCTGACCATTTGGAATAAGTGACGTATTAGTAACGCCATTAAAAACACCCTCGTACGATTTAGAACCGAAATTACCTGCCGATGAAAAATAAGTTACGCCTTGTGCGGTTACCTGGTCAACTGTTTGTGCAACTACTCCATCACGCAAAAATGGCTCAGTTATATAGGTGATGTCATCAACTATCACATCGCATCGTCCGCCCTGCAGGTCAGGAGAAGCAAGGTCCAGAATGCCCTGTGCAAAATGACCCGCAGTTAAAAAGCCGGTGTGGAAAGCTAGTTTTGATTTTGGTGCCACATCATGTACAATTTGCAACATGGCCCTGCCTTCGTCGTTGCCGCGTAGCAGCAAGTCTTCCAACACCTGCACAGGCTCAGGATTCTCATTAGGTGGTCCATTTGATTTTATACCCGGAAGATCTCCCTGGTCAACATCATTTTGCGCCGTTCCTTTTGAATTATAGCTGTCAGAGATCACCCCGATTTTCACTCCGCTTCCATCAACACCAAATCTTGATCTAACATTATGTGAACGCATGGTAGTATCACCTTGCGTTGTTACCTGTCCTCCATTAGTAATAGCAGGATACAAAGGGCGCACATATTGAATTAGTGCAGTATCGTTATTAAGCTGCGTTAAACTATCAATGGGGAAAAAACCGGTAATGACATATATATGCGGCCCGTTGTCTACTGTATCAGTCATGCCTAGATCAGCTAATTGCCCCTTCAATATGACATCATTGGCTGTTTTGCTCACTACTTCTATCATCACCTTCTTGCGAGAGTTATCTAATATAAAGATTTCGTTTTCGGTGATTGAACTAATAGGGGCAGGGTTTTGAGACAATGAAAATAATTCCGCACCAATTACATTATTCTCTGTCGATACTTTACCTGATGGTGGCGGTGGATAATAAGGAGTTACATAGCTGGAGTGATCTGCAGCCGCTGTATAAACAAGTTTCAAATCGTTTGCCGCTGTTACCCGTGTGCCGCTCCATAACGCACCAATAATATGAGGGGTTGATGAAGGAAGGGTATTAGAAATAGAAATTCCTCCGTTGGGTGCCCAAACATTGCCCAGCCAAACATAACTGCCCGCTGGTGCTTTCTTCAGGCCCTGTAGTACAAATGAATTTCCGCCAAATGTTGATCCGGTACCATGAACTTCAGTAAAAATGCGGGAAGGAAAATTTCCGTTGACAGTAGTTACAGAGAGAACTCCCCAACGGGCATCTTTTATAATAAATATATTTATGTTTCCGGTAGGAGTATTTTTAAAATCAAAAACAAATTTATTGGTAGTGGTGCCGTTGTCCACTTCATAAAAAATATAGTTTCCTGGTCCGTTAAAAGTAATTGTCTTATTACCCGTTAAAGCCAGTTTACGAAAGGTACCTGGTGAGATGGTTTCTGTGTTAGTTTTAGTGACAGTACCAACCTGGTTATCAAATGGGGTATTATTTAGCATGGATGGCATGGTGGGGAGTGTGAAAGTTGTAACTACTCCACCAGTAGGTGCCGGACCTGTATAATTTGAATTAGCAGGCGCGGGCACAGCCACCTTACCTGTTATTGCCCCGGATCGAATATTTATTATTCCGTCAGCGGTCAGGTCTCCTGTTATGGTGTTTGAATTGTTTCCCGAAATTGTAGGGGAAAGCGTTGTGCCCAATCTATTAGCAAAAATATTACCTGTTATTTTTGAATAGTCGTTAAAAACAACCCTGTTTCCACTATAAATATTGCCTTGCAAAGCAATATTGTTTTTAATATCAACGAGGTGATTACTTCCAATATTACCTTCGATAGTTACAGTATTACTAAGAAATACTCCTTGTGCACTATTGTATGTGCCAGGTGATGCTCCTCCACCCCAAATTGCAAAATCTGTAAGCTTTAAATTTTGTCCTGTTACTATCTGCACATTGCAAATAAGAAGCACTGTACAAATAACAGTGACTAACCGGAAGGATAACTTTTTCATTATTCAGCAGTTAAATGGGATGATGCTTTTTAGATAAATAATTAAGTAATTAACAAATGATAAAAGAGAATACAATCCCTGGAAATAGATTGTACTGACTAATAAATCATTTAGTTTAATTAATTAAAAAATCTATTTAAACATGTTATTATTGCTCCTTTTAAACCAACGTCTACTTCATAGGTTGCAAACAAGTCTATATCGAAAAAATTTACAGACTTAAAAGGTTCAAAGGGTTAATGAAAGTTGGAAAGTTTTTTAGAGCTTGGAGGATTTAACGTAGAGAGGATATTCTTATAAATATACTTTTAAACTTTTAATACTTCCAAAATAATTTGGTTTTAAATTCCTTAAGGTCCATTATACACATCCCGGCGAGATACAATTTTTTTGCTAAGACTTCTGGTTTACATGGTGCAGATAATAAAATTCACCCCGCTGAAAAGTATCCTTATTATATTATAATCCAGTTTGTATTTAAAGCAAAAATTGGGGTGATAATCCTGCCACTTACAAGTTGGTTAAAGAAAATCGCAGGTAATTACACGGGTAAGATATATTACCAAATATTGGTGAAATAGAAATGCTTTTTGTTGAGGAAGAATTAGCTGTTTTAATGAGATGGAACTTGTTCAATCAATTTTAATAAATAAAATATCGAGCTAAGATGATCCTTTATTTCAAAATAAATATTAAGCTGACTTGCCTTTCAATTTATCTGCTTTTAAATTCTGTTTGATCACATCCCAATATTCTTTTCCATAGCTAACAAGTATTTCACTGCCTGCCGGAATGTCTCTTATAGATTCGATGTAAACTTTCAAACCGTCGTTTGTATAAGTGCAGTTATTTGTAATACCTTTTATTTTGGTTAAACCTCGTGCATCATTTGCGTAACGGGCCAAGGCTTTAGTATAATTTTTCGCATCTATAACATGTTTTGGGTTGACAGTATAAATGTACCCGTTGTCACAATCATTCTTTACTTCGTTCCAGGTTGTAATCTTTCCCTTGTATTCAACTATATATGTGCCTTTTGGAATGAATGATTTAGTAAATAAACCTTTACCTGATCCCGGGATGGTTGAAGGTTTTACCACTAATTGCTTTTCGAGTAATGCCATTAATCTTTATTTGTTCTTTTTAGAAATATCCGCGAAAGTAGATTAGATTTTAGTATAAAGGACAAGCTTTATTTAACCTTATGAATCTTTAAATAATGGTGGGTCAAAATCATCTTAGTGATTGGCATAGATTTTTTAATAAGTTGGTAATGAAGGAAAAGAATTATACCGGTATTGTACCTGGCCAAGAAACCGGGAAAGCGATTGATGCAGAAAGTTCAATAGAACTGGCAGATACCAACGAAGCTACTAAGGTTTATAACCGGGCAAAAGAAAGGTTAATAAATGTAAATGAATGGCATATGGTTGCAAGCGGATTGTCGGCTAAGTTTCAATTGGTAGATAAAACGGGTTTGGAAGTAAATAGACCGGCAGAAAAAGGCGATTATTTTAAAATAGATATTCCGGGACCGGGCACTAAAAGTGGTGAAGGTTATGACTGGGTGCAAATTGAAGCACTGGAATCTACACAAAACGGCGAGGTGGAAAGTTTTGGTTTGCGGGTGCGGCCTACAGAAAATCCACAAAACAGCAATCACGATGTTGCCCATTTTTATTCACCAGAATCAACCAGCAGTTTTACCATAACGAGGGAAAATAACACAGTAACAGCCGCTATTTACGATCGGAATACAAAACCAAATAAAGAAGCACATAATGCCATTGATAAAGTAAGAGATGCTTTAGTGGGTGCTGCAGGTATTTTTGGTTTTTCCAAAGTTCAATGGCAACACCTTGCAGAAGGATTATTAAAAAACAATTGATCGAATTTATTTTTTGTTTCCAGTTTTTTTAGTGGATACTCATTGCTATTATTTATTACTTCACTTCAATTATCTAGAGGTCACTTTATGCCCTCTTTTTTTTAGGTGATAAAAAACATTTAAAAGCTTGACTTGCATCAGAAAATTTCAACTGAAACAAAGCAAACTTTAATTTAAGTTTTAGTCACTCAAAAAATTAATTGTATGGCGCTTAAAATAACTGACGAATGCATTAACTGTGGTGCATGCGAACCCGAATGTCCAAATAATGCAATTTATGAGGGAGATGTAAAATGGTCAATTGGGGATGGAACAAATGTTTCCGGGAGTTTCGTTCTTTTGGATGGATCTGTTGTAAATGCTACTGATCGTTTCCCACCGCTCTCTTCAGACACTTATTACATAACACCTAACAAATGCACCGAATGCCAGGGTTTCCATGAAGAGCCACAATGCGCTTCGGTTTGCCCTGTTGATTGTTGTGTGCCTGATGAAAACTACAAAGAAACAGTCGACCAGTTGATGGCAAAAAAAGAGGTTTTACATGCTTAATCTATGTAAAAAGCAATGAGGACGCATATGCATTTACGTTATATGGATATAGTCCAAATAAACTTAGGTTAGTTATGTTGACCGAAAAAAACTTTTAGTCCTGAAATGAACTCTGGAAAATTCATGCAAATTTTTAAAGCTAAAACCAGTTTTCGGCTACTGGCATTGT
>JAKFCI010000381.1:0-2324 GCA_036676725.1 Chitinophagaceae bacterium | reverse complement strand
TATCACCCCGAAGAAGGCTTTTTTCATTTAACTACTAACGAACTTAAAGGCACTTATATATTATTGGATGAACCTTCTGTAACCGGTACGGCAAATATTGTTATGGCTGCTGTATTGGCAAGAGGGGCTACGGTTATTTACAATGCTGCTTGTGAACCTTACATACAGCAATTGTGCAGGATGCTGAACCGGATGGGAGCAGATATTAGCGGTATCGGGAGCAACCAGTTACTAATTAACGGGGTTGAAAAATTGGGTGGTACACAACACCGCATTTTGCCGGATATGATAGAGATCGGCTCTTTTATTGGTATGGCGGCAATGACACAAAGCGAGATTGTTATTAAAAACGCAAGTGTCGAATACCTGGGTATCATTCCCGAAAAATTTCACCAGTTGGGCATTAAATTAAGCCTTGTGGGCGATGACATTCATGTGCCGGCACAGGAACTTTACGAAATGCAAACTTTTTTAGATGGAGGCATTCTAACCATTTACGATCATCCTTGGCCAGGCTTTACACCAGACCTTTTAAGTATTATTTTAGTTGTTGCTACGCAGGCTAAAGGTTCTGTACTCATTCACCAAAAAATGTTTGAAAGCAGGCTATTTTTTGTAGATAAATTGATTGAAATGGGCGCCCAAATTGTTTTGTGCGATCCGCACAGGGCCATTGTTATAGGATTGGAACGCCGCCATAAATTACGCGGCATCAACATGACTTCACCGGATATTCGTGCCGGGGTAGCATTATTAATCGCTGCCTTGAGCGCAGAAGGCAAAAGCATCATACAAAACATCGACCAGATAGACCGGGGTTATCAATATATTGATGAACGCCTGCGAAACCTCGGCGCAGAAATAAGAAGAATATAAGTTTAAAGAAATCTATTTTTCTAAATTCATGTAAAAATCCGACACGAGTAATTTCGTAAATGTTGGATTTATTCCGCTCATATTGCCAAGTTCCAGTTTTAAAAAGTATCAATTTTAATTGAACCAATTATTTATGTGCTTTACGAAAAATTATTGGTCATGAATAGAATTGTAATGCTGGTACTGTGCCTATTTGGATGTGCCGGCTTGTTTGCACAGGAAACAAATGTGCAAGGAAAAGTTTCCATTGCACTTTTAAACGAACAATCAGCCCCGCTGGAAAATGCGACGGTTGAATTATTAAATGCCAGGGATTCATCACTATTAAAAACAGCGATAACTGATAAAAATGGCGTGGCAGAAATCCAGAATATCCAGGCAGGTTCGTTTTTATTAAAAACATCAATGGTTGGATATGCCAATAGTTATTCTGTTCCCTTTTCTATTTCGTCTGAAAAAAATAGCATTACCGTTCCTTCGCTAACAATGTTGCAGAAAACAGCAAACCAATTAGAAGGCGTAACTGTAACAAGTAAAAAACCATTCATTCAAAAATTGTCAGACCGCATTGTTGTAAATGTTGACAATAGTATTGTAAGTGCAGGCAGTACTGCGCTTGATGTATTGGAACGTTCTCCGGGCATAACCGTTGATCAAAATGATGCTATTAGTTTAAGGGGCCGAGCTGGTGTAATTATCATGATCGATGGAAAGCCTTCGCCTATGACTGGTGCAGACCTGGCAAATTACCTGAGGGGATTGCCAAGTAATTCTATTGAGCGCATTGAAATTATTACCAATCCTTCTGCAAAATATGATGCAGCAGGCAACTCGGGCATTATTGATATCAGGATGAAAAAAGACCAGCGACTTGGTACAAATGGAACATTAACCGCTGGCTATGGACAAGGTGTTTTTCCAAAAGCAAATGCAGGCGTAACCTTAAACCACCGCAATAAAAAACTTAACCTTTTTGGAAATTACAATTACAGTTATCGTAAAAATTTAAATCATCTTTTTATTAACCGCAATTTTTTTGAAGACGGCGTTTTTAAAGGTTCGGATGATAAAGACAATTATGCAGTAATGCCATTTACTTCAAACACCATACGATTTGGTGCTGATTATTTTGCATCGCAAAAAACAACCATTGGTTTTGTTGTCAACAGCAATTTTAATAGGTTTCGCAGAACTGCAGAAATTAATACAATTGTTAACGACATCAATTACCAACCCGACTTTAGCTTTTTATCAACCGGAACCAATAAGGATCATTTTGAAAATGCCGTAAGCAATTTAAATTTCAAACATCGCTTTGATAGTACAGGCCGAGAATTAACCGCGGACATTGATTATGGCGTTTTTAATACAGCATCTATAACCAGAACATTAAGTAGTTTTTATGAATTGAATGGAACCAAAAAACGTGAGGACGATATTTTAGATGG
>JAKFCI010000380.1:0-2273 GCA_036676725.1 Chitinophagaceae bacterium | reverse complement strand
CCTGGTTAATCTCCCAAAAACAAAAATGCCTGCCGACCTGAAACCGATGCTTGCAGGCATCACCGATGAACCTTTTAATAGTGAAGATTGGCAGTTCGAAATTAAATGGGATGGCTACCGTGCACTTGCTTACCTCGATAATGGCAATGTTCTAATTCGTTCGAGGAACAATCTTTCCTTCAACGAAAAATATAAACCTGTTTATGAAGCATTGAAAAATTGGCCAATCAATGCAGTTATTGATGGTGAAGTGGTTGTTCTTAATGAAGAAGGGCATGCAGATTTTGGTGCTTTGCAAAAATGGTATCAGTTTGAAAACGGCACCCTCGTGTATTTTGTATTTGATATTTTATGGTTGGATGGATATAATTTAATGGAGCTGCCATTAACTGAAAGACAGGAAATATTGAAAAAGATAATGCCTGCTAATAACATTATTCGATTCAGTGATTCGATAGATGAATATGGAATTGATTTTTTTAAAGTGGCACAGAAAAATGGGTTGGAAGGCATTATTGCAAAAAGAAAAGATGCAACTTATTCACCCGGGTACCGTACAAAATCGTGGTTAAAAATTAAAGCCGAAGAAAGACATGAAGCAGTGATATGTGGCTACACAAAAAACAAGGATACAGACCGTTTATTTAGTTCATTGATTTTAGGTATACCTGAACAGGGCAAAATAAAATTTATTGGGCAGGTAGGTACAGGCTTTAGCGGCGCATCTCAAAAAGAAATTTTTAAACAGATGGAGCCTTTGTTTACCAATGAATGTCCTTTTGAAAAAGTGCCCAAAACTGGTGTTGCCACTTTCTGGGTTAAACCGCACTTAGTGTGCGAAGTAAAATATACCGAGCTCACTTCCGAAGGGTTAATGAGACACCCATCTTTCCAGGGATTGAGGGAAGATAAAACGCTGGAGGAATTAAATCCGGAAGAAAAGAAAGCAACAATTAAAAAAGACAATGCAGAAGGTAATTCTTCAAAAAAAAAACCTCAAAAAAACCAAACAGAAACAAAAAAGTTAATTGACTTTTCCGAAGAGGAGCAAATCATTACAATAGATAGTCACTCATTAAAATTCACGAATCTTAAAAAATTATATTGGAGCAAAGAAAAAATCCGCAAAGGCGACCTGTTGAATTATTACCATAGCATGGCGGAATATATTTTGCCCTACATGAAAGATCGGCCGCAATCTTTGAACCGCCATCCCAATGGAATTTCAGGTCCAAGCTTTTACCACAAAGACATGAAGGGAAAAGCCGAACCCTGGATAAAAACGCATAAGCGTTACAGTGACTCCAACGGCGAAAGCAAAGAATTTTTGGTATGTACAAACGAAGCTTCCTTGTTGTACATGGCAAACCTTGGATGTATAGAAATGAATCCCTGGCATAGCCGTTACCAAAAGCCAGATAACCCGGACTGGAGTGTAATCGACCTTGATCCTGGTACCAATAGTTTTGAAGAAGTAATAGAAACAGCGCTAGTGGTAAAAGCCATTCTTGACCAGTATCAAATTACTTCATTTGTAAAAACTTCGGGGTCTACAGGCATCCATATTTATGTTCCCTTTGCCGCAAAATATAGTTACGATCAGAGTAAACAATTTGCAGAATTAATTGCCAACATGGTTCACGAGGAATTGCCTTTGATCACCAGCCTTGAGCGAAATCCATTAAAACGCAAGGATAAAATTTACATAGATTATTTACAAAACCGTCCAATACAAACTATTTGTGCACCCTATTCAGCTCGTCCAAAACCTGGTGCAACTGTTTCTACCCCGCTTCATTGGGATGAAGTAAAAAAAGGAATTCAGATCAGCGATTTTACCATCAATAATATTCTTGATCGTGTAAGATCAGAAGGTGATTTGTTTTCAGGCGTTATGGGCAAAGGCATTGATCTTCAAAAAGTGATCAAACAATTTTCATTATCGATGTAAAATAGTTGTTCAAGCTAAATTGCAAGGAGCATCATTTGTTGTGTCACTCACTTCAACTTCCTCTAATGCTGTTGTGCCAAAACTTTCTGGCATTTACTGGCATAACTTTTACTTGTTAATAATTAAAAGCAATGCAAAACCATAATAAAGATCAGGCAGGTAAAAATTCAGAACAAGATGAACAACCATCTACTGGAAAACAACAGGAAAATAAAATGGCTGAAAATCAAAACCCACGTGCAAATGCAAACATCAAACAATCTTCGTTTGATAAAGAAAAAGATGCTGATACAGTAGGAACAGAAATTACAGACGGGGAAGG
>JAKFCI010000379.1:0-3270 GCA_036676725.1 Chitinophagaceae bacterium | reverse complement strand
TTATGACAGGCATAAAATATCAAATCATCAAACCAGACGACGACGAAAACATAGAACTTATTGCGGATTGGTATTTAAGTGAATGGAACATACCTGTTCAGACTACAATAGAAAAAACGAAAAAACTTTCAGCTGATAATTACGAGTTTCAGATTTTAATGACACTTGATGACAAACCAATTGCAACTGGCGGTCTTTACAACCACGTTGGACTGCTGGATAGAGAACCAAGACTTAAAATTTATAAAAACTGGTTGGCACTAGTTTACACAAAACCCGACAGCAGAGGAAAAGGATTAGGTGCATTAATTTGCAACCGCATTCAGGAACATTCAAAAGACCTTGGACTGAAAGACATTTATTTATTTACTCACACAGCAGAAAGCTTATACAAACGACTTGGCTGGCAACAATTGGAACGACTTGCTTTGGGTGGAAAGAACATAGTGGTTATGAAAAAGGAATTGTAAGAAAACAATACATTCGATAAAGTTAAAATGTATTGCTTTTGATTCACTTCAACACAATTCATACTGTCTTTTCCTCAATTCATACTTCATTTATTAAAATGATCGCTTTCGGGAATAACCGGTTCAAGTTCCAATTGCTATATTTAAGCAGCAAAATCAACCGGCATGGCTGCGCTTTTTAAATCAACATACAACCACAAACGGGAGCTGCAGCTTTTTGTATTTACAAATGTTCCTGCCTGTATATTGTTTAACTGGCTTTTTTTGGGCAGCCGCTATTTCGGTGATGGTAAATTATTCATTATTGCAACCCTGGCAATTTTTCCATTCATTTTATTATTACACAATACCATTTCGGGTGTCAGCAGGTATATTGCCGGGAAATTTCCACTTCATACAGATACATTAAAAAGAAATCTCTTTATAAGTCTTGCAAGTTTTGTCATTGCAATGTTTTATATTTTATTGGCTGTGTGGGTTTACCAGTTGATACCCTTTCTTCGTTTTGAGGTAACGGCTGCACTGCTTCGCACCATCATTTTACTGGTGTTAATTATAAACCTGGTGATAGGTTCTGTTTACATGGCAGCTTACATATTCGACCAAATGAAAAAAACGCTGGTGCAAAATGAATCACTCAAGAAAGAACAATTGCAGCAGCAGTTCGACAGTTTGAAAACAAAAGTAAATCCTCATTTTCTCTTTAATGCACTCAGTTCGCTTTCTACGCTTGTATCGGAAGACACAGCTAAGGCAGATGCGTTTTTAAATGAAATGAGTAAGGTGTACCGCTACATGTTAAAGTCAAATCACTTTGAGATGGTAACACTGCAGCAGGAACTGGGCTTTATTCAATCTTATTTTTACCTGCAGCAGGTGCGCTATGGAAATGCAGTTGCAATGCAGATAACGGCAGCAGAAAAATACAATGACTATTTGCTTCCTCCGCTTACCCTGCAACTGTTAATTGAAAATGTATTTAAGCATAACGCTACAGTAAAAGAATTGCCGCTGCATATTCAAATTGAAACCAATAACAACAATACCGTTACAGTTAAAAATACATTGCGGCAAAAAAAAATAGCCATACCAACACCCGGTAAAGGATTACTGACACTCCAGGCCAAATTCAACGTGCCTGGTTTTGTGGTAAACGAAACGCCTGATGAATTTATGGTAACAGTACCGCTTACATACAATCACGAAATGCAAACGGGCGCTGATGAGAAATAACAAACCTGCATTTATACTGCTTACGGTTTTGCTGGTGCCTGCCTTTGTGCTCACACTCAACTATATTTTTTTTGGCGGGGTTTATTTCAGCAGTGTAAAAGTATTTGCAACTGCAACTGTCATCAGTTTTGCAGCGTCTTTTTTACTGTCTCAATCACAGGTTGCGATCAGTAATGTGATGCGGAAAAAATATCCTTCGTATGAAAAAACATACCATCGAATTATTAACTGGATACTGGTAATATTATTGATTACACCTTTTTTTGTGGTTTCCCTGTTTCTTTTTTACCGGTGGATTGGTTTGCCGGCTCCGCTGCAGGAACATAGCTGGAAATGGGGACTGCTTGGCGGTTTTGTTGCCGATGTTATCGGTATTGCATTTAATGAGGGCATTTACACATTTAGTAAATGGAAGGAATATATACAGGAAGCAGAACAGTTAAAAAAGGCTAACCTGCAAACACAGTTTAACAGTTTAAAAAACCAGGTGAATCCGCATTTTTTGTTCAATAGCATTAATACGCTGTCATCGCTTATACATGAAGACAAAGAAAGGGCAGAAAAATTTATTGATGAAATGAGCAGCGTGTATCGCTACTTGCTACGCAACAACGAAGATGAACTGGTAACACTCTCTGCCGAACTCAGGTTCATTGGCTCATATAGTCATTTGCTTAAAACCAGGTATGGCAATGGATTTAAGATAACAATAGCAGTTGATGAACAGTTTGCAAATTACCTGCTTCCGCCGCTTACACTGCAGTTGCTGGTGGAAAATGCAGTTAAGCATAATGCAGTTTTAAAAGATAAACCACTGCAGGTTGATATAAACACTGATGCTGATGGGTGGCTTATCGTTAAAAATAACCTGCAGAAGAAAACCAAACAGGTTGATTCTTCTAAAATAGGCCTGAACAATATCAGGGAAAAATATCTGTTACTCGGCCAGCCCGAAGTTGTTATTGAAGAAACAGCTGCTGCGTTTATAATTGCAATTCCGCTGATTGAAAACATGGCGGGGAGTTGATGAATTTTCCGGTGAGTCTGGTAGTTGCTGATCAGGTTGGTTTGTCCTTGGTATTTCTTACCAATCCAATGCCGGCAAAAAAGAAGATGGCACCCACAATGCCAAATGCAGCAATGATTTTTATGTTTGCTGTTCCTGTGCCTCCATTTACAAAACTAATGGCTGCATACACAATACCAGCAACACCTAACAAGGATAAAATAATGCCCAATACCCGCTTTTCCATAGTTGTTTTTTTACAAGGTAGCTTTATCAATTTAATATTAAAATTATGAAGGGCGGAATGTGAGAATCTTGCAAAAAAAGCTAAGAATTGTGTAAAGGCATTACCCGGTTGTGAAAGCGTTTTAACTGTGTTAATAACAGCAGCAAACTGGATTTTATCATTCATTCATTTATCTTCATCTTCGCAGCATATTTTTTTATTCAAATTTATTCCTCATGCCCATTGAATATTTTTTACACAAGCTCCGCACTCAGCCCGATACTGTTTCCTTTACTGATACAATGGAAGTAATTGAAGCGGGTTATCATTTTACG
>JAKFCI010000378.1:0-9807 GCA_036676725.1 Chitinophagaceae bacterium | reverse complement strand
CTGTCGGAATTTATAATTTTAAAAACATCAACAGGCCGGTAGAAGTTTTTGCGCTTAACCACGAAGGACTATTAGTACCTGCAGCCAATACATTAAAAGGCAAAACAAAAGAAGAAAAAGTACAGAAAGGTCATCCTCTTAAAAAAACAGTTTTATCTAAAGTATCATCAAAAAGTATTGCTGTATTGCCCTTTGTAAATATGAGCAACGATCCCGAGCAGGAATATTTTAGCGATGGAATGGCCGAAGAGATCATTAATTCCTTATCGCAAATAAAAGATTTAAAAGTTGCAGGAAGAACATCAACATTCAGGTTCAAAGGAAAAAATATTGACCTTAGAACATTGGGCGACCAGTTAGGTGTGAGCACTGTTTTAGAAGGAAGTGTGCGAAGGCAAGGAAATAAACTTCGTGTTACGGCACAACTGGTTAAAGTTGAGGATGGCTTTCATTTATGGTCAGAAAAATTTGACCGCGATATGGGTGATATTTTTGCCATACAGGATGAAATTTCATTAGCCATCACCAAAAAATTAAAAATCAGTTTGCTTGCAGACGATCGGAATAAAATAAAAAAAACGTACACGCAAAACACGGAGGCATATGAACTTTATTTAAAAGGAAGATTTTACATCAACCGCCGCGGACCTTCAATACTCGCCGGGATGCAACATTTGCTTGAAGCAATAGAAATTGATCCTGACTTTGCATTGGCATATGCAGGTTATGCGGATGCGCTTTCTTTATCAGCCTCATGGGGTTTAGTGCATCCCATTTCTGTAATGAAAAAGGTGAAAGAGTTTGCAGAAAAAGCGATAGAACTTGCACCAACATTAAGTGAGCCTTATTGTTCGCTTGCCTTTTATTATACTTTTTTTGAACGGAATTGGCCAGAAGCCAAAAAGAATTTTTTACAGTCAATTGAATTAAATCCAAAATATGCCCAGGCACATTATTGGTTTGGCTGGGATTACCTGAGTTGGGTTGAAGGTGATTTTGAACTTGCTGAAAAACATGGCCGCATAGCCATTCACCTGGAGCCTTTGAGTTCAATTTGTTACGCTACTACATCTTTAATTCTGCACGCAGCAGGTAAATATAAAGAGGCGCTTGAAATTTGTAAGGCGGGTATTGAATTAGACGCTAATTCGTTTTTAAATTATTTAAGCGAGGGACTGAGCTATTTTAGTTTGCATCAATATGAAAAAGCAATCAGTTCATACGAAAACGCATTAAAAGTCTCCAACAACCATCACTTTGCTTCTACATTAATTATATGGGCCTATGTTCAAAAAGGCGATATGGAAAAAGCAAAAACATTGTTCGAGGAATTATTACAAAGGTCAAAGAAAGAATATGTTACAAATACTTTGATCGGTTTAACTTATGCATATCTTGATAATTTGGATGAAGCATTTAAATACCTACAAAAAGGATATGATGACCCGGAACCACTTTTGCTTTCGTTAAAATATGAATCGTGGGTACCTGCTCAATTAAAATCCGACCCACGGTATGGCTTTTTAATAAAGAAGATAAATTTTCCAGAAAAAGCGGAAAAGGAAGTAAATGAAAAATATCGTGGTGAGAAAATTTAAATTGTAGACGGCTAAAAGATGCCTAAAAAGAATTAAGCCGTATTTTCGGTAATCATCTTTATAAATCAATTCATGAAAAAAATATTTTTTGCACTTTTTGTTTTAGCGATTGCATCATGCAATAATGATAGTGAGAGCTCTAATAATACCGATACAACAGTGACCAATGTTTCAGGGGTTGAAAATGTAAATGGAAACATACCGGACACGACAAATACAATCTCTATAGAAGGATCTTCTGAGCCATCAAATACGAACGTAGATTCTTTACAAAAGCAATAATCTTTTTGATTAATTATTGCCTTTGCAAGAAACCTGTTTAAACTGTAAGTTTTAAATTTTTCATGTACTCGGCATTTGCCTTTGCAGCTTCCATTGGTGTAGTACCATCGTATCGCTCCTGTTCAACAATTAAATATTGCAAACCTTGCTTTTTGCCTGCACTTAATATGGCCGGATAATTAATATTACCCAAACCTATTGTGGTAGATGCAAATTTTTCTGTTTCAGGTAAAGTTTTAGAACGGTCTTTTACATGCGCAAGCCTGAACCGGTTTGGATATTTATTCATCCATTGTACAGGGTCTTGTCCTGCGATAACCACCCAATACATATCCATTTCATAATCTACAAGATCTTTATCTGTAGCTGCCATCATAACATCCTGTGGAAATTGTCCATCCAGTTGCTGAAAAGAATAATCGTGGTTATGGTAGGCAAACTTCAACCCATTCTTTTTACAAATTTCGCCGCGTTCATTAAATTTATCTGCTGCTTTTTTATAATCGTCTAAAGATTTTTGCGGGCCTAAGTAGGGACAAATAAGATAATTCATACCTATCGCTCCTGCTTCTGCAGCTTTTCTTTCAAAATCTTTATTAATATCGGTATGGCTGGCAATGATTTTCATTCCTAAATCATCCATGTAACTTTTAAATTCAGTATTCTTCATTCCCCAGAACATGCCACGCTCATCACCTTCGTAACTCTCAATTTGCTTATAACCGAATGAAGCCAATTGTTTTAAAACACCTTTCGGGTCTTTAGGCAAATCTTCACGCAAAGTGTATAATTGAATTCCAAAAGGTTGTGGAGCTGCACTTATTTTATTTGCAGAAGTACAACCGGCAAGTTTGCCCGCTACAGTGGTGAGCGCTAATCCTGAGGCAAGCGCTGATGTCAATTTTAAAAACTCTCTTCTTTTATAACTCATGGTATAAATTTTTATGAAAAAGCTTTATCACCTTTTTTATATGGAATACAACCTTCGTACCGGCCTGGTACTGGTGTGTGCCTGCGTGCTTTAGTTGTTCCTATTTCTGACGTAAAATAACCTAACAGGGTCAGTTCTTTCATCATGCGGAAATAATGTGCCGGCTCACCTTCTTTTTTAGTTTTCATATATTCCTTTTGCTCATTGTCTAAAGCAACCAGGAGTTCGGTGCGTTGTGGCGGTGTTAGCTTCATGAAGTCCTTATCAAATTTTTTATTTGAAAAATCATTCAGCTTTTTCATTCCTTCTTTAAATACTTCCTGGTCTTTTGCATCATAACAATCATTCACCATGACGGTCATAAACTGTCCAACATTAGCGGCCTTTGCCCCGGGTGTTGAGGTTGTTGGCAAAATGGTATCAGCTACTTCATTCAAAAAAGCATAATCATTTTCATCAAAAGCTTTTTTTTCTTTTGAATCGGTTTTACAACCCGTAAGGAAAGCGTTTGCGCCTACCAGTGTGCCACCTAAAAGGAGTGAAATGTATTGTACTGCTTCTCTTCTATGCATAAAATATTTTTTATAAGTTCAAGCTATATCCATCACGATATTGCCTTTTTACAAATTGATTTACATCGTCGAAATTGGTCACCTTCATGGCATTGTTATCCCATAACAATTTAATATTGCGTCCTGGGTAATCAAAACCGTTTCCATTTGCCCTGGGTTTACGAATATCATGAGCCCTGATTGCAAGATTAGCCATCAGCAAGGCTTCTGTTAACGGGCCTGCAGATTTAAATGGAGAGCTCACATCGCTTTTATCACGGCCTTTTATGCATGCTTCCACCCATTGCGCATAATGTCCTTCGGCACCATTTGGTACACGGGCAATTTTTTTCTTCACCTTCACCTGCTCGTTACGTGTAAGCGGTAATAAACGTGGATTTGCACCATATGTACCACACATCATTTTGCCCTTGGTGCCAATGAAAAGGGTTCCATTGCCGCCATCTCCGAATACTTCATTTGCCAGTAATTCGTCGGGGCGATCTGGCTGAATGCCACCATCCATCCAATGTACTTCTACTTCACCTTTTGTTTTGTTTGTTTTTGGAAAAGTTAGCGTAACGTGGCTTGAAGGAGGACAACTTTCAGGAAAATAACCTCTTTTAAATTCATCAACATATACAGTACCTACACTTGCCTGTACATCTTTTGCATATTGAAGATTGAGTACACGAAATGCCGGCTCAATAATATGACAACCCATATCACCTAAAGCACCGGTACCGTAATCCCACCAGCCACGCCAGTTAAACGGAACAAGTTTTTCAACATAATCTTTCCAGGGAGCAGTGCCTAACCAAAGATCCCAGTCCAGTTCTTTTGGAACAGGCGCTTTCATACTTGACCATGCAATACCTTGTGGCCATACCGGGCGGTCTGTCCAGCAATAAACCGTATGTACATCACCAATAACTTTTTCATCGTACCATTCCATTAATTGTCGAACACCATCACCCGACGCACCCTGGTTACCCATTTGGGTAACAACATTAAATCGTTTAGCCGCATCCGTTAGTACACGGGCTTCGTAAATATCATGGGTGAGTGGTTTCTGCACGTACACATGTTTTCCTAACTGCATAGCGGCAAGCGTTGTTACCGCATGGTTATGGTCTGGGGTAGAAACTGAAACGGCATCAAAATTTTTCGACTCTTTATCAAAAAGTTCACGCCAGTCTTTGTAATATTTTGCTTTTGGAAAAGCTTTGATAGAATTTGCCGCACGCCGGTCATCAACATCGCAGAGAAAAGCTATATCAGCTTTACCACTTTTGTAAAAACTCATGATGTCGCTTTCGCCCTTTCCTCCTACTCCCACCCCGGCAATCAACAACCGGTCGCTCGGTGCAATAAAACCTTTGCCACCTAAAACGTGACGTGGCACAATCATAAAGCCTGCAGCCGTAATTGCTGTATTCCTAATAAAATCCCTTCGGCTTTTATTGACTATATCTTTATTTATTTCCGACATGATATAAAATTAAATGTTTCCTTTTTTCAATTCTTTAACCGCAAAATCACATGCCCTTGCCGTAAGCGCCATATAGGTAAGTGATGGATTTTGGCAAGCTGCAGAAGTCATGCAAGAACCATCAGTTATAAATACATTCTTTGCATCCCACACCTGGTTATTGGCATTTAATACAGAGGTTTTTGGATCTCGACCCATGCGAGCCGTACCCATTTCATGAATACCCATTCCAGGATAATAATCATTATCATAAGTCTTTACATTCTTCACACCTGCAATTTCAAGCATTTCCTTTGCGTCCTGCATCATGTCTACCCGCATTTTTCTTTCATTGTCTTTTATCTCGCAATCAATAGCCAATACAGGTAAGCCCCATTTATCTTTCTTTGATTTATCCAGTGAAATTTTGTTTTCGTGGTAAGGTAACATTTCGCCAAAGGCAGTTATACCCATACTCCAGTCGCCAGGTTCTGCTAATGCATCTTTAAATTCACCACCAATATTCATTTCAGCCACGTCACGTCCCCAACCGTCCCTGGATGCTGAACCCTGGTAGCCAAAGCCACGTATGTAATCTCGTTTTTCTCCATTTAAATTTCTGAAACGTGGAATGTAAACACCGTTAGGACGCTTGCCGTAATAGTAACGGTCTTCGTAACCTTCTACTTTACCAGATGCACCACATCTAAAATGATGGTCCATTAAATTGTGACCTAACTCGCCACTGCTGCTTCCTAGACCTTCAGGCCAAATATCTGTTGCGGAATTCATTAACACCCATGAAGAATTGAGCGTGGAGGCATTTAGAAAAACAATTTTTGCAAAATAATCGTATGTCTTATTTGTTTCGGCATCTAAAACGCGTACCCCTTTTGCTTTTTTAGTGTCCTTATCATAAATAACTTCCTGGACAATTGAAAAAGGACGCAAGGTTAAGTTACCTGTTTTCATTGCTGCAGGTAAGGTAGATGATTGCGTACTAAAATAGCCGCCAAACGGGCAACCCAGCCAGCATTTATTTCTATACTGGCAATTGGTTCTGCTTTGTAAAGGTGCTGTAAGGTTTGCTACCCTGCCAATGATCATATGGCGTTGTCCTTTATAATGATCCTGTAATCTTTTTGCAACATCTTTTTCAACACAGTTCAACTCCATTGGAGGTAAAAAATTACCATTGGGTAAATGCGGAATATTTTCTTTTGATCCACTGATGCCTGCAAACCCCTCAACGTAACTATACCAATCCTCAAGATCTTTATAGCGGATGGGCCAATCTACCGCAATACCATCTTTTAAATTTGCTTCAAAATCAATATCAGCCAGGCGGTAACTTTGCCGGCCCCACATTAACGAACGACCACCCACGTGATAGCCCCTGTACCAGTCGAAGCGCTTCACCTCGGTGTAAGGCGATTCTTTATCCTTAACCCAATAGTCAAGGTTGGTTTCATTCAGCGGGTAATCTCTTTTAAGTACCGGGTAATCGTTGATCATTTGTTGCGTACGCAAACCCCGATGTGGAAACTCCCATAATTCTTTGTTGGCATTTTCATAGCCCTTAATATGTTCAATATTCCGGCCTCTTTCCAACATCAAAACTTTTAAACCTTTTTCAGTTAATTCTTTTGCAGCCCAACCCCCGCTAATACCGGAGCCTACAACAATCGCATCATAAGTGTTATCAGCCATTTTAATTTTACTTTTTATAATGAATTAAACATCACAAATTTTAATTGCTTTTTTTAAAGCTTCAATTTTGGCAGTTTTTGTTTTGCCTGTTGGAATAAATTCCTGTGCTACATAACCTTTATAACCTGTAGCCACAATGGCTTTCATAATTGCAGGATAATAAAGTTCCTGCGTTTCATCAATTTCATTTCTACCTGGTACACCTGCTGTATGGTAATGACCGAAATATTGATGATGATCATTTATTGTTCTTATGATATCACCTTCATTGATCTGCATGTGGTAGATATCATAAAGCAATTTAAAGTTTGGCGAGCCAACTCGTTTACATAATTCAATTCCCCAGGCCGAATTGTCGCACATATAATCCGGGTGGTTCACTTTGCTGTTAAACAATTCCATTTGTACAACAACACCTTTTTTTTCTGCAAGCGACATCAATTTTTTTAATCCTTCGGTGCTGTTTTTTAAACCTGTTTCATCATCCATGCCTTTTTTATTGCCGCTAAAGCAAATAAGATTTTTATAACCGGCAGCAGATGCAAGTTCAATATGTTCCGTATAATTTTTTACCAGCGTAGCATGGTATTGTGTATCATTAAAACCTTCTGTGAGGCTAATTTCGGCGCCATTACACATGGAAGAATAAACGCCATGTTTTTTTAAAATATTCCACTCTTTGGGACCCACAAGATCAATGGCAGAAAATCCTAATTGCTTTACGGTCAGGCATAGTTCATCAAGCGAAAGGTCGCTGTACGTCCACCGGCAAACAGAATGATTGATATTTCCCTTCTTTTTGTTGTCAAAACCAGTAGCACAACTAGCGAGTGACAAAGCAGGTGCTGCTACAACAGCCGATCCACCGATCAGGAGCTTTTTTAAAACATTGCGACGTGTTTCTTCCATTAAATTTCTTTCAATAGGTTACTAACTAATTGGACTGGAAGCCAATCCCAATTCTGCTTCGGATTCTGTTACTTTTTTCTTTTCGTCATTTCTAAAAAACAACGCAAACAAGCAAAGTACGGCAAATGCGATAGCAGCAGGGATTAACCAAATAGTTTTATAATCAAAAGCTGTTTCAGAAATTTTATATGCATCTGTAATTTTTCCCGCAATGGCAAAACCAATCAGCATACCAATACCATAGGTAGCAAGCGTTATCAGACCTTGTGCAGAACTTTTATATTTTTCTCCCGCCCTTGAATTGGTATAGATCTGTCCGGATACAAAAAAGAAATCGTAACAAATACCATGTAAGGCAATACCAATAATCAGCATAAAGCTTAAACTGCCTGCATCACCAAATGCAAACAGAACATAACGAAGCGCCCAGGCCAACATACCAACCAATATGGTATTCTTAAAACCAAAACGGCTAAAAAAGACTGGCAACAGCAATAAAAACAACACTTCAGAAATTTGTCCTATTGTCATTTTCCCGGTTGGATTTGCAACGCCGATATTAGATAGAAAAGGATGTGTGTTTTGGTAATAGAATGCCAATGGAATACAAATCAAAATAGATGCAATAAAGAAAATTGCAAAGTTTCTATCTTTTAAAAGTTTCAGCGCATCTAAGCCGATGATCTGTTTGATATCCACTTTTTCGTTCTTGCCTTTTGGTGGCGTTTTCGGTAAGGTAAAACTGAAAAGTCCAAGAATAAGTGAAGCAATTCCAGACATCAAAAATGTATTTCTCAGCAACCCTTCTTTTGTATTTTCCGGGCTGTCCCAGTGAAACAAAAAGCTAATAAGCAATCCAGCTACTATCCAGCCAATAGTTCCCCACACACGTATACCCGAAAATTGCTTTTCAGGATTTTGCATTTGGTTAAATGAAACAGAATTTACCAACGCAAGTGTTGGCATATAAAGGATCATATAGATTAATACATAAGGATAAAAGACAGAAATATCAGTTGCCGTATACATCTGGTACATTAGTATGGCACCAATAATATGCAGTGCCCCTAAAATTTTTTCTGCATTAATATACCGGTCAGCAATTAACCCAATTATGAATGGCGCAATGATAGCGCCCCATGATTGAGTAGAAAACACACTTCCAATTTCTCCACCGTTAGCGCCAAGATTATTTCCTAAAAAAGTGCCCAGGGTTACAAACCATCCTCCCCAAATAAAAAACTCTAAAAACATCATGAAAGAAAGTTGGATGCGGGTTGTTGATCTCATACGCGGAATCGTTATTTTATTTTTATTGAGAAATGATTACAGGATTAAGAAGCAAATCTTTTACAGACAATAAAATGCTTTTGATCAATTGATTAAAAACAAAAGTCCGAGACTAAATGTACTATTTTTAAATACACGAAAAAATTCATTTCATTTTTTTCATGCATCACATATCATTGCAAAATAGTTTTACATTTAACCCACTTACATTATGGATGATTTCCAAATTAAAACACAACCAACTGTATATGATGTTCTCATTGTTGGTTCGGGTGCGGGTGGTGGCATGGCGGCTTACACGCTGGCTAATGCCGGCCTGAAAGTTTGCTTGCTTGAGGCTGGTCCTACTTATGATCCCGCTAAAAATATCACCCAATTAAAATGGCCGTGGGAATCGCCGAGAAGAGGCGCCAGCACCAAGTTTCGCCCTTTTGGCGATTTTGATGCCTGTTATTGGGGATGGGAAATTGATGGCGAACCGTATACAAAAGCAGCAGGTACCCAATGGGAATGGTGGCGGGCACGTATGCTTGGCGGAAGAACAAACCATTGGGGCCGCATATCGCTTCGTTTTGGCCCGCATGATTTTAAAAGAAAAAGCATAGATGGCTTGGGCGATGATTGGCCCATTAGTTATGAGGATGTAAAACCTTATTATGATAAAGTAGACCAGTTGATTGGAGTATTTGGCACAAATGAAGGTTTAGAAAATGATCCGGATGGTTATTTTCTACCACCGCCTAAACCAAGATTGCATGAATTGATGATTAAGAAATCCGCTGTTAACGCAGGTGTGAAGGTCATTCCATCGAGATTGTCAATTCTTACAAAAAAAATAAACGATAAAAGAGGTGTTTGTTTTTATTGCGGACAATGTAACCGTGGATGCCAGGTGTACGCCGATTTTTCATCATCATCTGTATTAGTAAATGCAGCAATTGCTACAGGTAATGTGGATCTTTTTACAAATGCAATGGTGCGTGAGGTTTTAACTGACCGCGAAGGGTTAGCAACCGGGGTGTCGTATGTGGACAAAACTAATTTGCAGGAGTACCAGGTAAAAGC
>JAKFCI010000377.1:0-1827 GCA_036676725.1 Chitinophagaceae bacterium | reverse complement strand
ATGTATTCACCAAAAGTTTTATAATCATCGGCCGTGTTAATCGGTGTATAAGCATCACTTTTTACGTTATTGTATAAGCCTACTTTTTTATCGCCTACCAGGTTTTTAAAATATTGCCAGTTCCATTTATGGTATGCAGGCCACTGTTTTGCAAGATCTTTTATTACCACCGGAACTTGTGGAAGATAAAACCGGTTTCTAAAATCAACCGGGTCGATTGAATTTACGGTGTCAACTGGTTTTAATTGCATATACTGCTTAATTTTGGCAAAGGTAATTTTGTAAAAAAGTTACTACCAGCAAATTTAACCTGTCCCCAGATGCACGGAAATATTTTTCCCCCACAAATTAAAGTGAAAAGTTATGCTTTTAAAAGTTCACCCGGAAAATCCACAGCCGCGCCATATTCAAACAATTGCAAACACATTGAGTGCTGGTGGAATTATCATTTATCCAACCGATACGATTTATGGTTTAGGTTGTGATATTTTTCAACCAAAGGCTATTGAAAAAATCTGCCGCATCAAAAATATTGATCCACGCAAAGCGCAGTTATCTTTTATCTGCGATGATCTAAGTAGTCTAAGTGAATATACCAGGCAACTCTCCACACCCGTTTATAGAATGCTTAAAGAGTACTTGCCAGGTCCATATACTTTTATTTTGCCTGCAAGTAAACAGGTGCCCAAATTATTACAGAGTAAAAAGAATACGGTAGGTCTCCGGATTCCAGATAATAAAATCGCTTGCGCCATTATAAAGGAATTAGGCAGGCCCATTTTAAGCGCCTCGCTGCCGGGTGAAATGGTTGAAGATTATACCGATCCTGAAATAATGAAAGATACATTTCCTCACCAGGTTGATATCATCGTTGATGGAGGCATTGGAGGTTTTCAACCATCAACTGTTATTGATTGTACCGGCGATGAGCCTGTGCTGGTGCGTAAAGGTTTGGGTGAATGGTTGGAAGAAATTGCTTAAATAACAACATCAACACTGTAATCATCGCCAACATTTTCCGGGATACTTTCATCATAAATTAACCGGAAACTTTTTCGATGGTAAGATGTAGGTCCAAATTTATTCAGTGCATCCCTGTGTTCTAATGTTGCATAACCTTTGTTTTGCTGCCAGTTATATTTTGGATGTTTGCGATGTAACTGTTTCATAAAATCATCGCGATATGTTTTGGCCAATATACTTGCCGCAGCAATTGAAGAATAAATGCCATCACCCTGGATAATACAGCAATGAGGAATTTTTTTATATTTTTTGAAACGATTGCCATCAATTAATAACATACCAGGTTGAATACTTAACTTCTTTACGGCAATATGCATACTTTTTATAGAAGCATTCAATATGTTGAACCGGTCTATTTTTTTATTGCAAAGACTGGCAACAGAAAAAGCAACGGCTTTTTCTTCAATGTAGGGTCTTAATTCGTAACGTTCTTTTTCTGTAAGCTGTTTGGAATCGTTGAGTGTTAAGTGAAAAAAATCTTTAGGAAGAATAACTGCAGCAGCGAACACCGGTCCTGCCAGGCATCCACGTCCCGCTTCATCGCAGCCGGCTTCAAGCAATTCATCCTGGTGAGTAATTTTCAACAATCCTTTTTTTGTCAAAGAAAACAATGCTATCTATCCTAATCAAATAATTTCGTAATTAAATTTTCACATTTGCATTATCTGTAATAGATTTTTTTGTTTTAGATGATCAAAACCTGAAATCATACACCGGCTGCTTTACCTTTGCACGCATTATGTCTGATATGCTGGTTCAAAAAAAATCCCCGGGTGCAGTGGCAAACTGGTTATTGATCGGGGT
>JAKFCI010000376.1:0-30371 GCA_036676725.1 Chitinophagaceae bacterium | reverse complement strand
TCTTTCTGTACTTTGATCTGGTCGTTGATATAAAAAAATAAGGAGCTCTGCGGAGTAGGAGGATATTTATAATGTACCGGCGGCGCATGCGGATCCACTTCGGCGTGTATCACCATGATGCAGTTAATGAATTCCTGCAAAAGCGGGTGTGGTGTGTAGAATTTTGCCTGCAAACAGGTTGGTATTTAAAGGAAATTACAAAAAGCCTGATGAAAGTTAAAAGTTAAAAGTAAAAAGTCAAAATTCTGTTTAGGCGTTGAGATGTTTAGTTGCCTGCCTGCCGGCAGGCAGGTTTAGCCCCCTTCATGGGTGACTCGTATTCTCTGCGTCTATGGCGGTTCATGGCGATCATTGCCATACATACATTTTCAAATTCTCAGATTTTCAAATTAACATATTGTAATGTGGTTCTTCATGTTCGTTGTGTTCCTCATAAGGCGCCGGAATAATTTTTCTCTTGTCATGCCGACGAAGGAGGCATCTCAGACAGTTTCATGTATTGTAAATTTTCCAACTCAATCAGATGCTGGCAAACATCATTTCCGCTGTCCCGACATCCGTTGGGAAGGCGCTGGAAAAGTTTTTCTCTTGTCATGCCGACGAAGGAGGCATCTCAAGCTGCATTATTGTTTTTCTTTTTCCACTTTTTGCCTTGATGCAAAAAGTGGAGCAAAAAAATCAAGGCTGCGTTATTGCTCCGCAACGCAGCCATCCCACGCACAATTAGCACCCAACTTTTTTCGGTTACATAATGGAGTTAGAAATGACGAAGACTCCGCTTCGTGATATGCCACCACACTGAAGGCGCTGTATTCCGCCTGGCTGTTTAATATTTGTACCCTTCAATTTATCACCCGGCGGAATAAGGCGCTGGGATAGCAAACAAGTTAAAATTTAAATGTTTACAGTGTCAAGGATTTGGAAACATTGTCAAATTGGCTAATTGCCAAATTACCACATTGCGTCGCTTCTATTTTTAGTAATAATCCGTAAATCCATTATTCATTTTTACGAATTTCTGCGAAATGTTTTAAATTATATTATGGAATCAGTCCAGCTGCAACAAGCCTTTTTTAATACCATTAAGTCAACCATTCCAATGCATATTTCCATGGTTGACAGCATAGCCGAAATACTCAACATCAGCTATGATAGTGTGTATCGCCGCATCAGGGGAGAAAAGCCACTTTCCATGGCCGAGATAAAAATATTATGCGATCATTTTCATATTTCGCTTGACCAGGTTCTGCAATTGGAAAATGATAATGTTGTTTTTCATGCACCGGGGATTAACAATAATCACAACATTGAATTCGCTGATTATTTAACGGGCATATTAACCCAGTTTAAAGCTTTCAATTCGTTTGAAAAAAGATGCATGCGATATTTATGTAAGGACCTTCCCATCTGGCATTTTTACAGTCTGCCGGTAATAGCTGCATTTAAAACATTTTGCTGGATCAAAACCATTCAAAACCATCCATCCCTGCAAAATAAAAAATTTTCGCTGGCAGAATTTTCTTATGATGAATGTTATTCAATAGGTCAGCAGATTTTAGTTGAGTATTGCAAATTGCCTTCTATAGAGCTATGGAATTTTGAAAGCCTGAACAGCACCATCCGCCAGGTTGAATACTACCGCGATGCAGAATTATTTGCTAATGAAGACGATTTCTATGCAGTACTGGATTCCCTTAGCCAGTTGATTGATCATTTTCAGCAACAGGCAGAAGTTGGTTTAAAATTCTTGCCTGGTGCCAGTGAAGTAACTTACAGGGAGCCTTTACAATTTTATGTAAACGAAGTCATTCTTGGTAACAATAGCATCATGGTTGAAATCAATGATAAACAACTCTGTTTTATTAACTATAATGTGTTGGAATACTTAATGACAAAGGATCACAGGTTCAACACAAAATCAATCCAAAGCTTTAATAATTTGCTTAGCCGGTCAACCATTATCAGCGGAACGGGCGAAAGATTCAGAAATAAATTCTTTCATCATTTACGTAACAGGGTTGATGAATTAAAATTGATTCCGCGTGTAAACGGTTCGTGATATTAAATTGAATATACATTGCTGCAGTCCTTAAATCATATATTACCTGAGATAATCCGAATTGTTATTGGTGTCTGATCGGGCAATGAGGGTTTCTGCATTTTCCAGCTTTTTTAGTTTACGTTGAATACTTTTTTGAATCCTTTTTTTATGCTGGTAACTTTTTTGGTTGATCGTTAGATCAGCATATTTATTCAGGCTGATGGTATGTACTTTTTCCATTTTCTTTTGCCTGCCGCAGTACCTGTTCCATTTGCCTATGTTCTTCCAAACAGGTTCCAATATTTGATCCCTGTATTTTTTACCCCAGGGATGTCCGGCAAATGCATAACTGTTTTTAAAAATGCCTGGCTTCATCATCACCCAACTTTCACTGCCAAAAACAGTACTGCCATTTAAATGGTCAGAAAGTCCGATCATCAGCGAATCTCCATACATCATAGTACTGGCTGTATCCCCGGGTAAGGTTCTTTTATAAGTGGCCCCTCCGTAGCAAGACCCGATAATTACCTGGGTATTAAAATCGCAGAATGCAGACAATTGCGCCAGGTAATTTGTTTTAACGCTATCGCGAATGGTTTTATAACTGAATTCTTCATGGCCGATACTGAATGATGA
Source organism: Chitinophagaceae bacterium (assembly GCA_036676725.1). GTDB lineage: Bacteria > Bacteroidota > Bacteroidia > Chitinophagales > Chitinophagaceae > Flavisolibacter. The sequence goes on along the minus strand of JAKFCI010000376.1, from coordinate 27,694 downwards.
ATACCCGTTTTTAAAATAGCCATGCGAGTCGAACCATAAGGTTCCTATCATTGCATTTTTTTTATTCATGGCTACAGTTATTTTTTGCAACATATCTGCCGAAGAATTGGCTTCAATAACAATGAACCTGCCTTTACTTAAGATGCTTTTTATTTTTGCCCTGGCAAATAATGTTTTACTGTACATGTCAAAGTCACGCACTTTATTGACCACCATTACATTTACCCGCTTGCTGTTATGCAGGATAGTGTCATTAGCTGAAAGGCCTTCACTTACCAGGAATGATAATATTAAAACGGCTGTTTGAATTTTGCGTTGCATAAAACAAGATTTTATTCGGTTAAAATTGTTTGCAGCATTTGAAAAAATATTTTTCATAAACAATTGCTTTGCAAATCCAAATTATAACCTGCCTTACGGCAGATAAAATCGGGTTCTTGTGCTTTAACAAATCGTTTTTGCGTTATTACGTTTTACAATTCAGCGAAGGAAAAATGCAATTGAAAATTGCTTGGGATGATTGAACAGGAGGTCTTTAATTGCAGGTATCCGTAAAAATGCAGGTAAACAGATTCAAAAACACTTAAACGATCAATGGTTAAAGGATGATCATTTTTTCAATAAAAAAATTCACTTGAAATTTGATCACCTGACATTATGCAACATCCAAAAAAAAATCATTTTGCATGCAAAAGCATGTTTACGGATTTTCCGTAATGCCCGGAATTTTATTATGGATTTTCAATAATTACCTGTTGATGAAAAAGGCGGCAGGTTAATTTCCATTCTGCCAACTTATACCAATAAACGATTTTGCAGGACTTCATTACAGGAGAATAAATCAGGCATATTTCCATTTTAACCCTGATTTGCAGGGGAATATTTTTGACTGGCTTTCTTTTAATAAAGTTTGTTTTACTGATGATGGTTAGCTTTTACAATTTTCCTGTTTTGTAGATTTAGTTTGTCTAATGCCTGCCGATTTTTGTTCATGTCTTCTGAAATCTACTTCGTACTGCATACCCAATGATTAAAAAATATCCTGTCTTAACCAGGCAATATTATTTATTCATTTAAAAAATGTTTTATGAAACATTACCATTACTTCCTAGGCCGGTGCCTGTGTATGCTTGCATATTTTTTCATTGCTGCATGGGTACCCGTTACTGCACAAGGTTTTTCAACACAGGATGCTGCACGGCTTCAACAGGTGATGGACAGCATTCAGAACGATGCTGCCAGGCCATTTGTGGGTGGATTTTCAGCAGCGATAAAAGTGGATGAATTGGCATATTGGGAAGGCGCCACAGGATTTGCCGCCCGCAATGTAGATGCAAACAATAACCTGCTGCCAGGTGGTGTACCATTTACCACCAGCACCCTTACCCGAATTTACAGTCCTACCAAAATTTTTACAGCCGTGCTGGTACTGGAACTTGTAAAAGAAGGCGTACTGAGTTTGGATGATGCCATCAGTAAGTACATGCCTTTAATGCATTTGTACAATCCATCGCTTGATGGTTCCGTTACCATTCGCCAGTTGTTAAGCCATGAAAGTGGTTATTCAGAATGGGAAGAAGAAATTCAATTACAAATTGCCATTGCATTCGACCCAACGCATGTCTATACTCCTTATGAATTAATGGTATTTACGCAACAGTTAAGTCCGCCCGGTACGGTCCAAAGGTATTCACATAACAATTTTGTGTTTTTAGGCTTTATCATTGAAGCGGCCACCGGGAGAAAGGTGGAAGAATTATACAGGGAGCGTTTTTTTGAACCATTGAAACTTGAATCCATTTACCTGGAATTAAGAGAACCGCATGGCAACCGCGACCTGCTGGCATCGCCACATGATAATATCAGTCCTTTCAATCCCATTTTTCAATTTACGGGACAACCCGTTTTTCCAAATGCCTATACAAACATTTCCGCTCTTCCTTTTACGGCCATTGCCTCCCTGGGATTTACGGGTGGCGGGCTCATTTCAGATGCAGCCGACCTGGCCACATTCAGTAATGCATTGTTTAGTGGAAAGTTAACCAGCCCCGATATTTTAGAAACTTTACTGCAATCCATTGCAACCACGCCTGATGAAGCAGGTAACCTGCTGGGGTATGGAATTAAGAACACGCCATTTATCAGTGGTGAATTTGATTTCATTGGTCACAATGGATCGGCACCGGGATACCGGTCCGTAGTGTTTTATCACCAGGAGAAAAAACTGTCGCTGGTTGTGCTGAGCAATTTTGCGGGTGTAAGTCCTTATGAAATTGCAGCAGCGCTTTATAAAGCATTGCCGGAATATAATTGTGGCAATGAAAATAAAAAGGAGGCGAAGATCATGCTTTGTTATAATGGAAAACAAATTTGTATCGATCATCATGCGGCACCCGGTTTTATAAAGAAAGGTGCAACGCTGGGTGATTGTAACGGCGTATCTTCTGCGCGGTCTGTAACAACAGTTAATAATAATTTATCCCTGGCTAATTGGATTCAGCAATATCCAAATCCTGCTAACGGTGAAGTCACTATTCGCTTCACCACCAAAGCAACAGGCCAGGTAAACCTGGGCATTTATGATATGAATGGCAAACTGGTGGCTGCAGTTTATGATGGAATGCAGGAGCAGGGATTGATGAGAGAAGTGAAATTGCCTGCCGGTAAATTAGCTGCGGGTATGTATGTTACCCGTTTGGTAACGGGTGATGGCATCAGCCAGGAGAAACTGGTTGTGGGAAGCATTAAGTAAAAAATCAAAAGTTGAAACTTAAAAGCCAGGATCAAATCAAAATGTAAAATTCAAAATGTAAAAATGCTTTACGGGTTGCTAATAACCTGGTGATTTATAAAAGCGCTGATACTGTATTTGCAGGTCAGCGCTTTTTGTTTTTTTTATAATAGCTTTTTTAGGTCACAAAGTGCACCAAGGAACAAAGAACACAAAGTGAAAACACGAACTTCATAACTTAGTGTCCTTCGTGGTTCTTCGTGTTCATTGTGCTCCATACAAACCGGGGCATCGTAACTTCTTAATTTGTATCGCAAAGAACGCAAGGTTAACGCAAAGATCGCAAGGTGGATTTGTATGCTTTGCGTCCATTGCGGTACTTAGCGATCATTGCGATACATACATTTGTGTCCTTCGTGGTTCTTTGTGTTCGTTGTGTTCCTCATAAGGCGCTGCAACAGTCTTTCTCTAGTAATGCCGATGAAGGAGGCAACTTAAATTATCACATTGTTTTCCTCATTGTCTCATTGTCAAATTGTTCTCTCATTCCGCTATAAGCAACTTATACTTGTTATATAAAAAAGAAATGATCAGCAACAGCACACCCAATGATACAAATACAATGGTTTTTGAAATGGTATCCAGGTGCGAAATATCATAGAAAAATAACTTGCACAGCGTAACCCCAAATAATGCAATGGCACCCACCCTTAAATGTTTTTTCTTCTTCCAGATTCCTAAACTGATTAAGAACAATGAATAAACGCCCCATAAAATACTTAATCCCAATTTATACGATTGGGCAGGATCCTTCATGGCAATCCAATGAATTAATTCACTGCTTGCGATCCATATAACAGCAATATGAAGCACGAAGTCGAAAGTTATACTGAAATCAAATTGTAAAAACGCCTGGCGAGTATAATGATAACAGGCGAAAAGTGTTAATGCAGCAAATGCAATGGAAATATATCTTACGCCCGGGTTGTAATTCCCTTGCTCCCTGAGTTCGCTGAATAAAAGCAGACCCGATGCTAAAAAAGCAAAAATGAAGAGCAGGTTAAAACCAAGATTAAAAAATCCCAGCATTTGGCTGCGGATCTTATAAATATTGATAAAAGAAAGTATTGAAAAGAAAAGAAGCGAATAATTAATTAACCAGATATTTTTATAGAATACCAGGTGATTATTGACCCTGTAGTTTTTCCCAGCTTTATTCAAAACCAATGCGGAATCTGCATACAGCTGATCCCAGTAATTAGCTAATTCCACCCTGAATGCAAAATAAATTGTAGCGATCAAAATGGCAGGAATAGCAAAAGGGAAAATAGTTGATATGCTTTTTCCATCTTGTGGTGGCGGTGAATATTTTTTATTAAGATTCAACTTATTAATGAATGTAAAGGCCGTAATAAACAATAGTGAACTGAGGAAATGAATATTGAGCAAAGGCCTGATGCCTGATGATGGTTCTGCAGGATTATATCGACCATAAACAGTCACCCAGTCATGAGCAATACTCAAAAGGGCAAGGATCATTAATGCGTAAGAAAGCCTTTCATAAAAATGCATATTTTTTGTTCGCCCGATCCAAAACAACAATGCGGCTTCGCCAACCCATAACAGTGTTACCCAGCTGGCATCCAATTGCACAGGAATGGCTATGGTGATAAATAGCAGGAATAACCCGGATACCAGGTAAAACAAGTTTCGGTCAGCCAGTTTTTGCCTGCTGATAATTACACTGACGATTAAATGAATAACCGCGTTGGTCAGTGTAAACAAACCTAATATTCCCCCGCTATTGTAGCCTGCTAACAGGTTGTAACCAATGCCATAAAACACAAATGAATTTACAAGCACCAAAACAATATCACCCATTTCAAACTTTTCTTGCCTGATTAATTTGTATGCCAGAAAGGTGAGATAGAAAATAACAAAAAACAATGAAAGAAAAATAAGTGCCAGTTCAAAATGTATACCCGGGTTATAATTAAAGGCATACCAGGAAAAGAATATTATCCAGCTTATAAGGAACGATACATAATAAAGCGGTTTCCAGTATTTTTTAAAAGAGATAAAAAGTATACCCGTATTAATAATAGCCATATAACTAAAGAGTATGGCTATCCTTCCTGACCCTTCACTCAATAAAAACGGCACTGCATAGGCGCCCACCATCCCGATATGCGCAATTACCTGCCGGTTATATTTTAAAGCCGCGAAAACAGTAACTGTGGTAAATAACAGCATCAGTAAAAAGGCGGTCAGCTGGGGCATTAACTGGTAAAATGAATATGCTGTATAAGTAATGAAATAAAGTATAGCCATAGCGCCACTCACCAAAACAGCACTGAAATTTTCATACTTTTTCTTCAGCCATATGCCGGTGAATAAAAGGGCCGTGCCGAATAAATAACCCATGATGATGCGTGTCAGTGGACTGACCAGTTCATGTTCTATTGAATACTTAGCGCCGATGAAGACGCCTATAACGGTAATGGCTATACCAATTTTGTTGATCAGGTTTTCGCCAATAAATTTTTCAATGTCCGATTTTCTTACCGGTGGCGCAATGAGCGTAGCCGTTTTAACTGGCGCGGGGTTAACGATCAGTGGCTGTTTATTTTCGGTGGGCGCATTTAATGCTCCTGGAATAATGGGAAGGGTTTCTGTTCCTGTTTTTTGCCCGTATAAACTTCCAGGCTCCGCGGCTTCTATTTTTAATTTATAAATTTCTAAACTTAATTCCTTTATCTCGTTTGAAAATTCATCCTGTCTTTTTAATAATAAATTCAACCGGTCAAGCAGTTGATTAATCTTTCCAGGATCGTTTATCATGTGAAATGTTTTAAGCGATGTTAGTTTGGTATTGGGATAAAGAGTAAGCTATTGAATTTTTGCTTTCTAAAGCAAAATACTACAGTTGCATTATATTCCAAACTGTGGGGTGGTGCGTTTTTAGTATCGCTAAGAACGCAAGGTTAAAGCAAGGATTGCAAGGGGGTTTAGGAGGGGCGACATTCTTACATACAGCGGTACACCCGGGTCGTTGGCGAGGAAGCTTAATGTTTTATTGCCTGCATGGGCGCTGGCTGTGCGGAGTTCCGGTTCGGCGTTGTCCATTTTATTTCCCGGCGTATATACCGCCTCCCTGCTGCAACCCGAAATAATGATTGCCAGCATAACCAGGGTAAAACAACCGGCGCTGAATATTTTTTGAAAGTATCACTTGTACTGCAGAAAAACTATGCAGCTTATAACAAATGCAGGAAACATTTTTAAGATTTATAATTTTGAGAATTTAATATGTCTGTTTCGGTGCATCTTCAAGTTTGGCATTTGGTAAATTGCAAAAGGAATGATTTTAGTGATCTCTAATTTTTAACAAGAACTACGTTCAATGGCAGATGTGCACTCAAAAGAAATCAGGTCATATAATATGTCCCGAATAAAGTCCAGGGATACAAAGCCTGAAATGCTGGTAAGACGTTTTCTTCATTCAAAGGGTTTTCGTTACAGACTTCATGTAAAAAATCTGCCGGGTAAACCTGATATTGTTTTACCAAAATACAAGAAAGTTATAGAAGTACATGGGTGTTATTTTCACAGACATAAGAATTGCAAGTTTTGTACAACACCAGCAAAATCTGCTAATACAGATTGGGATAAAAAGTTTCAAGGCACAATCAATCGAGACAAGAAGAACAAAGAATTATTAAAAAAAATGGGATGGAAAACTATTACAATTTGGGAATGTGAATTAAAACCTCCTAGTATTATAAAAAGTCTTGCTAAATTGCCTGGGAAAATAATATCTTAGGTTGTTATGAATTTTATTGATTTGTTTGCTGGTGCTGGTGGACTTTCAGAGGGATTTATCCGGGAAGGTTTTAATCCTGTTGCTCATGTTGAAATGAATAAAGAAGCTGTTGACACATTAAAGACCAGGCTTGCATTTCATTATTTAAACGAGAAAAATAAAGTATGCATATACTATTCTTACTTACAAAATAAGATTACAAGGGATGAATTGTGGAATAATTTGCCAAAGGAAATCATTTCATCAGTCATTAACAGTGAGATTTCAAAAAAAACAATTGAAGACATATTTTATCACATAGATATCCAACTGGATTCACCAAAGATTGATGTTATAATTGGTGGTCCGCCTTGTCAGGCTTATTCATTGGTGGGCAGGAGTCGAGATCCTAACAGAATGAGTGGCGACAAAAGAAATTATCTGTTTCGGCATTATGCAGAATTTCTTGTGCGCTATAAACCTAAATACTTTGTCTTTGAAAATGTATTAGGACTTCTTTCTGCAGGTAATAAAAAGTATCTGAATGAAATGCTTTCTTTATTTAAAGAAATTGGCTATTCAGCCGATTACAAAATAATAAATTCAGAAGATTATGGTGTATTACAAAGAAGAAGACGGGTAATTATTATTGGCCGAAAAGGGGCAGCGAAGTTTGAATTTCCAAATCTCACAACGCTTGAAAATAGTTGGCAAATAAAAAAAGATTTGTTTGCAGACTTACCCTATTTAATTCCTGGGCAGGAAATGAATATTGCACGCTATACCAAAAAAATAAATGAATATCAGCAAGCAACTGAAATCAGAAATGGAATTGATTTTACAACACAACATATAACACGAAATCATAACGAAAGAGATTTGGAAATATATTCAATAGCTATTGACAAATGGGTCAATAAAAAAGAGCGATTGAAATATAACGATTTGCCTAAACGATTACAAAGCCATAACAATACGGAAGCATTTCTGGATAGGTACAAAGTTGTTGACCCACTTGGACACTCTCACACTGTTGTAGCACACATTTCTAAAGACGGCCATTACTATATATACCCTGATGCCAAACAGATACGTTCAATATCAGTTCGTGAGGCTGCAAGAATACAATCCTTTTCGGACGATTATTACTTTGAAGGAGGTAGAACGGCAGCATTTAAACAAATTGGTAATGCAGTGCCGCCATTGATGGCTCAAAAGGTTGCAGCTTCATTAAAATATTTTTATCTTAATGGCTAACCAAACTTTTGAAGTGATCAAATATGAATCAAGAATTAATTCAGAAACTGCAATACACGTATGCAGGGAAAGATGAAGCCCATTCACTTCCCTTGCCCCTGATTGAATCACTTCAATTAATCTCTGATTTTTTCACTAAAAGTTCTAATCATAAACTTTGTTTGGTTTTCCCAACAAAAGAATTCGCAGCACAATGGCTTTCGATACCTACCGTTTTATTTTTAATTGAATCGGACTTTGCTCAATTTAAGAATGAAATCACTGAATCATTAGAAAAGTATAAAAAAGGCGATTGGATTATCCTGAATAACGAAGCCGTCGTTGAGTGGGTTGGAAGAAGTGTGAACGGATTTATTTTTAAGCACAAAGAGTACAACGGAGTTGATGAAATAACAATCAGTATAAAGAAAATTTCTAAGATACAACCAGCACCATCAAGCAGAAGAGCATTGTCAGGATACAAGAGAGTGATTGAAGCATTAGGTAAGACCAATGAGAATCCAACTGATAAAATCCTTGGGATACAAACTGAAGGAAATAAACTCTACCAGAAAAATTCTATTTGCTTAATCAGCAAACACATTTCTTTTGAGAATTCCATTTCAGAAATTTCGATAAATAGTTTTTTAGTTGACGAATATTTCAAGCAAGGAAAAATTGATGATACAGGCGAAGCAGACATGAAAAGTCCACTTCTTATTTCGAACAATCTTACCAATCTTGCTTTATATGTAACACTATCAGACACTGTTTCAAAAATTATCATTGATGGCTATTCTGCTATTCAGGAAAGAAGAGATGACTTCCATGATATTGATGCGAAAAAAATTCCCACTATACTTATAACTGACCTTTCTGAACTTGGGGAATTTGAAAAGATTGGAGATGAGAATTTTGATTTTTACAATTTCACAAAAGAAAATTTACAACTTGATGAGATAAATAAATTGTCCCCTTTTAGCTCCTTTGACAAGAAACTTCACAAGTATGTTTCTTTCAATCTGCAAAAAGAGATTTGCGAAAATACAGACCTAGAAAGCATCACTAAACTGATTCACGCCATTGACAAAGATGAATCGGTAAAGGAATTAATGAATTTGAAAATCTTACTGATTCAACTTTCAAATCTAATTTCAAGAATTGTTCACCCACTTAACCAAAACGAAGTTGCAGTTTACAGAGGAATGCTCAGTAAGGTGGAAACACTATTCCTTGAATCCAGGTTCTACTTAGGTGGTTCAAGCAAAATCATTGAAGATTCCATTTCGCTTTTGAAATCAGTCATTGAAAAGTTTGCAAATAGACCTTCTGAAAAATGTGCAAGGCTGACCGAACTTATGAAAGCAAATCAATATGATTACATCATTTGCACAACCGAGGATGAAGCATTGTCATTGTCTTTGCATTTGAACTCACTTCGCATCGTACACAAACCAAATGTTATTTCAGTTGCTGATTTAAACAACAGCTTGCTTGACAGCGAACCATCTAAAGCAATACTTACAGGTTGGGCTAAAACAAACAATGTGAACCGCCTCTTAACAAGTTTTTTGTTTTCAGAATTAACTGTTTTGTTCTATCAATTTGAGAGCAGATATTTCAATTCACTTCAAAACAGGAACAGGAAATTTAGTAGCAATGTAAAATCCACCATCAATAAAAAAGGAATCCGTTCAGAGAAAGGAACAGAAATCACAAATGGTTTCGCCGATTTATATAAAAGCGATTCAACATTAGATACGGATTCAAATTTTGACATTACTGACTTTGAATTAAAACTTGATAACGCTCAGTTTTCAAAATTCATAGTAAGAGGCAATTTATCAGATAGTGTGAAAGCAAAAAGGGTCGAGTTCAAGAACGACAAATTTATTTATCTGACAGACACACACGGCTTACTCGTATTAGATAATTTTCATCAATCCACAAAAAAGTCATTATATATCCATAAAAGCAGAATTGAAAACCTGCATCACGGAGACGTAATTGCATTTTTGAAAACTGAAAGAGAGGTTCTAAATAAAATTGTGGGAAGGCAAACTACACAGGCTGCATTAGTTGAAACAAATAAATGGATTGAACTATGGAAAAGTTTACTAAAAGCTCATTACAAGCAACTCGGGAATGATTTCAATAAATTGGCAAAGGAATTAAAGGAACAAGGTTGTGACCGTGACCCTGTTACAATTCGTTCGTGGTTATTTGATGATTTAAGAATTGGCCCGAGGAAAGATGATGATTTAATTGCTATTGCAATTATGACTAATGAAACGAAATTATCTGACAATATCAATCAAGTTAGAGCAGCAATCAGGCAAATGACTGGATGGAGAATGCAAGCTTCTGACTTTGTAATTGAACAATTAAAGGCAAAAATTAAAAGCACACATTCGACGATTCAAGTGAACAGTGTTAATGACTTTGAAGATTTAGGCGAAGTTGAAATCTTAGAGATAACAGAAATAAACAATTCACATGATAACATTGATATTAGAAATGTAAACCGACTTCTGGAAAAAGCAAAACTTTAATGGCAAAACTATCTCCACCATATATTGACAAAGATTGTAAAAGCACCGGCGAGAGAATGATTTTTGACATGCTCAAAAAAGATTCTTTCACCGAGGATTGGATTGTTTTACACTCTCTCAATCTTTCTCAACATACCAAACGACTTTACGGCGAGATAGATTTTTTGCTTCTCATTCCAAACGCAGGTGTCTTTGTGATGGAAGTAAAGGGCGGTGATGTGAGATGCAAAAACGGAGAATGGGAATTTATTGACAGGCATGGAAATGTAAACAGAAACAAAAGCCCATTCAACCAGGCAAGGGATGCAATGTTTTCACTTCAATCGGAAATCAAAAAAGAATTTGGAGCAAAGCACAGGTTCAACAAAATTCAGTTCGGCTTTCTTGTTGCATTTCCACAGGTGAACTTTGATAAACATAGCGTAGAATATGAGCAGTGGCAAATCTTTGACAAGACAAATTACAATTCAAACCATGAAACATTTTTTAAAAACTTAATCCAGCAGTTTACAGAGAAACATAAAACACAGCTATGGTTTTCACCAACTGAATCGTTACCAAGCCGACAAGATCTTGAAGAACTTTGTCATTTTCTTAGGGGGGATTTTATGAGAGTTCGTTCAGCAAAAGAACGCCTAGCAGAATTTGATTCACAGGTTAAAACCTACACCGAAGAACAATTCGGCGTTCTTGAATCAATTGAACTAAACGAAAGAAGTTTGGTTCAGGGAAGTGCCGGTACGGGAAAGACAATGATTGCGATTGAATCAGCAATCAGAGCGGCCGAGGAAGGTAAAAAGGTATTTCTTACTTGCTATAATAGAATTATCGGAGAATGGATGCAGAAGCAACTAGAAGGATGGAGCAACATCACTGTTTCAAGTTTACACAGTTATTTATTTGAATTGACAAAAGGTTTTGACTACGACAAAACGCAGGAAAGTAAGCAAGATTTCTATTCAAAGTATTTGCCTAATCTTATGAAAGAATTTTTCAGGATTGGAGTAAAAGGAAAGTTTGATAAATTGATTATTGATGAAGGTCAGGACTTAATAAGAGAAGAATATTTAGGCTTGTTTGATTCAATGCTCACAAACGGTTTAGCAAATGGGAATTGGGAAATATACGGTGACTTTGAAAGGCAAGCGATATTTACACAACTTTCAAAATCCGAAATGCTTGACTTGCTTAAAACTTTTGGACATCATTCAAAACATTTGTTGCGTATAAATTGCCGTAACACAAAAGAGATAGGCGAAGAAACATCTTTGATTTCGGGATTTGAAAAACCACCATTTCTTTTAGAATATCTTGAAGGCCTTCCAGTAGCTTACCATTTTTACAGAGATGAAGCACAACAAAAACAAATTCTTAATGAACAATTAAAAAAAGTAGCTGACGAAGGCTTACCTCTCAACGAAATGATAATACTTTGTCCAAAGAAATTTGAAAACTCTTGTGTGAAATCCCTTCCTGGCTATTCAATTAAAGAAATTAAAACAGCAAACGAAGTTTCCGCAACTCAAAAGTATTTTGGATTTGCAACAGTACAGTCATACAAAGGAATGGAAGGCAACTATATCTTGATTACTGATATTGAAGATTTATCAAGCGAAGTTGCTAAATCTCTCTTGTATGTAGGCATGAGCAGGGCTCGATATGGATTGATACTTTTAATTTCCGAAGCAATTCAACGCCAGTATTACGAAATTTTACAAAACAAACTCAGATAAAATGAGAGACGATATTCTAAAATTTATTAAAAGGGAATTAATTGGCCCCGACCCAGTTAAGCCTCACATTCAGGAAAATGGAGAGGAAATTCTATTGAATGAGCCGCCTAGATTGAGATATGGTGCAGGAATTTTATTTCCATCTCCAAACAAGGACGGAGAAGGTGCCACTTATTCAGTAGCAGATTCAACCACGGCAACAGAAGAAGAAGTAATAAAAAATACAGAAGAAACAAGTGTTGAAAGTTCAGAAACAATTGTTGATAATAACACATCATCAAATGTTGGTGATGACTTCGAAGAAGAAATTGGATTAGCAAATAATTTCCTTCCTTCTGCAATGGGATTCAGTTGCTTTTCAAAAATTCCAAATGTAGGTTTCAAAGTACAGGTGAATGTTGGAATTTATGAAATTAATGATTACAGTTACAAAAAGGATGATGGAACAGATGTTCATAGGAAAGCATATTACAGAATTTCACTAAACCAGCCTTTGTTGATTCCAGCAAGCGACATTCCGCTGATTTCCGGAACTTCAAAAGAGTTTACTTTAGTTGGTAAGGATGCAAAAAAAATTGATCTGGTTTTGAATATTAGAAACCGAACACATGGAATTGATTCTGATAAAAATATACATCTTCTGACTTTTACCTTAATAAACAAAAACAAAGGAGCAAGAGAAAATATAAGGAATGAAGATTGCTTTTTTCAGGTTTCTTTTTCAGTAAATGCAAGTGAAAAATGTTTTTGTCCTTACAAATTAGCAGCGTCAAAGACCGACCAAGATGATGAGAAATCAAACCAACTTCTTTTCCGAAAGAAAAAGACTTTTGCCGTTGGTCATGGCTGCTCTCCTGCATGGGCTGATGATGATTCTGAACTTGTAGACACAATTACAACGGAAGCAATTCCTTCATATGAAATAAAACCAATCGTTCCTAATGAATTAAAAAGTGTTGCCTTGAAAATGTTTGATATGAGTGATTTGACTGCAGGCGACATCACTTCAAATCTTATTCCGTTAAATGCAGAATATGAGAATTGGATTAACGAACAAGAAGGAATTGCAAACAGGGAACTGGTAGGAGAATTTCTCACTACTGCCAAAAGACACATTTCAAGTTGTCGTGCCTGTTTGAATCGAATGAAAGAAGGAGTTGATTTATTAAAGAATAATTCAAAAGTCAACCGTGCTTTTAGATTAATGAATAAAGCGATGTTGCTTCAACAACTTCATTATGGAATTGACACAAGGAATTGGATTGTAGAAAAAGGTGTAATTACTGGCTTGGAGAAAGCAATTATTCCTGACCTAAATGACCAATCAACCTGGCAAAAGAATGAAGATGGAAGTTTACGAGTTGGTTCATGGAGGCCTTTTCAAATTGCATTCATCCTGATTAATCTTCATTCAATGCTGGATGAAAAACATCCTGACAGAAAAATGGTTGACCTCATTTGGTTTCCAACTGGTGGAGGTAAAACAGAAGCATATTTGGGATTATCTGCTTACACAATTTTTCTCAGAAAACTCAAGGATAAAACTGATTCAGGTACTTCTGTTCTGATGCGTTATACTTTGCGATTGCTGACCGCTCAACAATTTCAAAGGGCTGCAGCATTGATTTGTGCATGTGAAAAAATCCGTGAGGAAAACAAAGACGAATTAGGAACAGACCGAATAACAATTGGACTTTGGGTTGGAGAATTGACACCGAATAAGAGAGGAGATGCGACAAAAACTTTAAAGAAGATATCGCAGGGAAAAGAAGATGAAAGCCCCTTTGTGGTTTTAAAATGCCCCTGGTGTGGAAGTCAGATGGGATTGATTAAAGGGACTAAGAAAGATGAGATAAAAGGATATAAAACAAGAAAGGTCGGAAGTCACGAAACTGTTGTTTTTAAATGCGACAACGATAGTGAATGTGATTTTTCACATGAAGATTCCCGTTTGCCTTTGTTAGTAATTGATGAAGACATTTATGATTTCCCGCCTACTCTCTTAATCGGAACGGTTGATAAATTCGCAATGCTAACATGGAGACCAGAAGCAAGAAGCCTTTTCGGATTTATTGGCAACGAAAGAAAAAGCCCGCCGGAACTGATAATTCAAGATGAGTTACATTTAATTTCGGGCCCGTTGGGCTCAATGGTTGGTTTGTATGAAACAATGATTGAAGAGCTTTGCACAGCAAATAATATCAAACCAAAAATTATTGCATCGTCAGCAACAATAAGCAGAGCCAAAGAACAAATCAATTCTCTTTATGGCAGAGGTATTGAGAATGTAAGTATATTTCCTTCACAGTGTTTAAGGGCAGGTGATTCTTTTTTCGCTTACGAGGAAAGAAATCCTGACAAGGCACCTGGCCGATTGTATGTAGGTGTATTTGCTTCTGCATTACCTTCTCATACAACAGCACAGGTAAGAGTTGTTTCTGCATTGCTTCAATCTGTAAAATCAATTCCGGTTGCAGATGAAAAACAGCGTGACCCTTACTGGACTGCAATAACATACTTCAACAGTATTCGTGAGTTAGGACATGCAGCAACTTTAATTCGTGCTGACATTCAAGAATATTTATTTGCATTACATCATAGAAAAAAAATTCCACAGGCAGAAAAAAGATATATTTATAATGATAAAGAGTTAACAAGCAGGATAAGCAGTGGTCAAATAACAGACATACTTGAAGAGCTACAGAAGGAACACCCAAAAGAAAAATATCCGATTGATGTTTGCCTTGCAACAAACATGATTTCTGTGGGTGTAGACATTCCTCGATTAGGATTAATGACTGTTATCGGACAACCGAAAACTACTTCTGAATATATACAGGCAACAAGTCGTGTCGGTCGTTCAAAGAAAGGCCCCGGAATTGTCTTTACAATTTACAATTGTTCAAAACCGAGAGACCGTTCACACTTTGAGCACTTCCAAGAATATCACTCAAAAATTTACAGCAAGGTAGAACCAACAAGTGTTACACCGTTTTCTCCACCTGCCAGAGAACGGGCATTGCATGCAATACTTGTAGGCCTGATTAGGTTTTATTCCGAAAGAAACAGGGAGTTACCAACTCCATTTCCAACCAAAGAAATTATTCAGAAGGTCAGAGACATAATTTTCCGCAGGGTATCTGAAATTGATAAAGAAGAAATTCAGAAAACAATTGAGATGCTTGAAAGAAGATTAAAACAATGGCAGGATAATTTGCCAATCATTTATGGATCGTTTGCACAATCAGACAATTTGCCGTTGATGTATCCGGCAGGAACAAATCCTTCAGAACAAAATAAGCTAAGGGCATGGCCAACTCCAACATCTATGAGAAATGTTGATTCAACATGTGATGCAATCGTAATTAACGAATACCTAAATATTGATAATTTGTAAATTTTATTATGCCAGCAAATAAACCAATAAGAAGGTCGCAGCTTATTTCGCCATGGGGTATAGGCCAAATGATAAATTTTCCGAAAGACGAATCTTTAATGGTAGCAGGTCTAGATTTGTGGGAACTGAAATTCAGAGAACTTGAACGGTCAAAATCATTAGACGAATTTGTTGTTGAAGAAGAACGACTTGCAAAAAGATTGCGGGTAAAAAACTTTCGTTTGCCGCCTGATTTCCGAGATAATATCCTTGAAAAGACAAATCAATTTTTAAAAATTCCATTTGTACGATTTCCAAGATGGCATTACTGCACGAATTGCGGGTATATGCATAATGTTCCAATCTTTCACCATGAGAAACCAAGATGTTTGGGACTGTCTTTCCAAGGAAAATCTTGCTCCACAATACCAAAGAACAAAAGAAGAAAATTAATTCCAGTAAGATTCATTGCCATTTGTCCACAAGGACACATTGAAGATTTTCCATTTGAAGAATGGGTTCACAATGGTTCAAAATGTACACACACAAATCCAATTATGAGATTAAGAGCAGGGAGGAGTTCAGGAGCATTATCGGGTATTGACATCACTTGCAGTTGTGGAGAAAAAAAGTCTATGGCAGGTGCATTTAATAAAAATGCTCTAAGTAAAATAAATGTGTTTTGTAGTGGGGGAAGACCTTGGCTAGGAGAAGAAAAAGAAAAAAATAATACTCTGCATTGTAACCAAAATTTGGAAGTGGTTCAAAAAGGTGCTTCAAATGTTTACTTTTCAAATGTGCGCAGTTCAATCTATCTTCCTCAATGGCAACCCTCAGTTGATTCAGAACTCATTAATATTCTTGAAAAAAATTGGAGCTTTTTAAATGATGGCAGAGTAAATGGTGATTTTGACAGGAAAAGGTTCATGCTAGTTGTAATGCAAAAATTGCAGGTTGATTTTGAACAAACAGATTTCTGGGTAGATAAATTAATTGATGCAGCAAAGAAAAAAATTATCGGTTATAATGCAATACCAACAACAGATTCAGAAGAATTCTATCGAAAGATGGAATACGATGCTATTCTTACAGAGCCGGGGTCAGAAAATCAAGATTTTTATACTTCTAAAGTAAAAGTTGAAGACTACACAGAGAACAAAATCATCTCAAAATATTTTGACCGCATTTGTCTATTGCACAAACTAAGAGAGACAAGGGCATTTACAGGTTTTTCAAGATGGTTGCCTGAAGACGGAAAAGCTTTGGACGCAAAAAAGGATTTTATAAAACTTGGCACAACCATAAATTGGTTGCCCGCAATTGTTGTGAGAGGGGAAGGAGTGTTTTTTAACTTCAATGAAAAGATTTTAAAAGAATGGTCGTCAAAAAAAGAAGTGATTGAAAGAGTGAAATCCCTTTCAAAGAATTACAACAAAGCAAAACTTGACAAGGGGCAGTCAGCAAGAAACATCACACCCGCATTTATTTTGATTCACACCTTTGCTCATTTAGTGATAAACCAATTCAGCTATGAATGTGGATACGGAAGTTCTGCATTACGTGAAAGAATTTATTGCAATCTTGAATTTTCAGACGAAGTTATGAATGGAGTTTTAATTTACACTGCTTCGGGTGATTCAGAAGGTTCTTTAGGCGGTCTTGTAAGACAAGGCAAACCAGGCAATCTTGAATCAATAGTTTATAATGCAATTGAAAATGCAAGGTGGTGTTCAAGTGACCCCATTTGTATCGACAGTCATGGACAAGGCCCTAACTCATGTAATCTTGCAGCTTGCCATAACTGTGCCTTATTACCTGAAACTTGTTGCGAAGAATCAAATATGCTGCTTGACAGAGCAATGTTGATAGGAACATTGGACAATCCATCCAGTGGATATTTCAATTTTCTAATAAAGTAATATGTTTTTTTTATCGCCAATGTGCATTTTCAATTATGCTGAAATTAATTAATTACGGAACAGTGCTTTTCCCTGTGTTTTTTAATATTTTCCAAATTAGGATAATACTCTTTCTCTTTGGGTAAAAGTATTTCCTTTCCTTCAAACTGTTTAATGGAATAAACATTTTGATCTTCATGAAAACTATTGATAATTATTTTGTAATCATCTCCAATAGAAATTAATCCGCGATCAAATGCACGATGAAGATTAGGACAAAGTGAAATGCCGTTACCAATGGTATCATCTCCCGATTCTGAAAATGGTATAATGTGACATGCATCGATCATCTGCATATCCCGATTTGCAATCACACGCATTCCGGAAATACAACAACTATAATTATAAATTCTTGGAATCTGCTTCTTGAACACTCCACCTCTTATGAAAATTTCTTCTTCATCAAAACCTGGTGCTTTTGCTTTATACATTTCTGGATGTTCGTGTAGTATCTGGTTCTTAATTACTTCTATTAATTTGTCTTCAATATTTAATGATTCAGTTTTAGGGAAGTAAAAATTAAGAATATGGATTTCTAATATCTTTCTCACTTTATCATCTTGTAAAAGAATGTATAATTCCTGGTCCAAATAAGCATAATCTACAACTTCTTTCAAATGTGAAAAGCTTTTGATGGATCTTGAACTGGTTAAAAGGATTTCTCTTCCAATGAAAGTTTTTATATGCCAAAATTTGTCACTAATTAAGTGATAAAAGGGCAATGAAAAATTCGGAGAAAATAGGTTGTCATTTACAAGTTGACACCAAATGTCCTTAAAGCTTGCTACTAACTCAGGGGAAATATAAATTTTGTTTTGCTTGATTTCTCCTTTTGAAATTCCAGCTATAACAGCTAAAAGTAAAACTGGTTTATGTGGTGCTCTTTTTCCATTAATAAGAGCAGTTCGAAGTTTAATTAGTTTATTTAAGTAGTAATTAAGCAATACCAGCCTGGTTTAAAAAAAATAAATTTCATCATCAAAATAGGGCGTTTAAAATTAATCAAGACTTTTATTATTTAGAAAACTTAATTAGAATTTTCTCGCATCCCTAAGTGGGTAATAAAAAATGTCGGCTACATAATGGCGGTATTAATTAAAACAGCAGGATTGTAATAATCGCTGGTTCAAGCTATTCAAAATAAAGTGTTTTAGCTAAGACTAATGTTTCCCTGGTAAAACAAAGACGCTTTTGTTCAACAACTTTCACCCATTCTTTATTTTTATTACTCCACCCATCCCATAGTCCAGCGGTTGTCGGGGTTGGTTGGGAAGGCGAGGAAATATTTATTGGGACGGTCAATTTTTGTGGCTTCACCACCATCCAGGTAGCCTCCTTTAAAATGCAGGTTTCCTTTTTCATCTGCCGTATACTTACCGCGGCTTGGATCTTTAAATCCCTTATACACATAACTACCGGTCTTGTCCAGGGTTACAAAACCCCGCGGCACATATTCTGTGGAACCATTTGAAAATTTAGTGGCGGTACAACCATATTTGCCAAACTTGATATCCGGGCTGCTAATGCCTGCCGGGGGAGCGGCAGCTTCTTCTTTTATCGTGCCTGTACCCGGATTTGTTTTTTCCGCAGCCTCGCCACTGGCGCAGCTGGTAATAAGCGTAATGGAACTGGCAACGACCAGTGATTTGAAAAATAATTTAAAAAGCATACAGTTTTAGTTTGGTAAATGATGATGAAATTCAACCGCATAATAAGTAAAAAAGTCAAAAGTTTTTTGTGTGCGTTTCTAATACAAGTTGTCCATACATGTTAATTTATAAAATTAAATGTAAGGCAAAACCGGTGCAGCTACTAAAGGAATATAATCTTATTTTTATATGGTTATTTTTATTTTTTTAGCCATATGGAATTGATGATATTTTTTATTTTTTCTTATAGCATCATCGAACTTTGTTTCGCCAAATAATCATTCCGGTTGGTATACGATCTTATGGCTCATTTCATGCTTACATTCAACCCATGAAACATCTCTTCAACATAATCCTCTTTCTTTTTTCCGGCAACCTTGTTTTTGCGCAGCCCTTTATTCATGCACATAACGATTACCAGCAGCTGCAACCGCTGGTTCATGCTGTTCAATACAACGTTTTTTCGCTGGAGGCTGATTTGTTCCTGGTAAATGGCAAACTGCGGGTAGCACATGATAAAGAGGAACTGGCTACCGCACCCAAACTAAAATCACTATACTTAAAACCCATAATTAAACTTTTTAAAAAGCACCGGGGCCGCATCAGTGCAGATTCGGCTTATGCACCCGTGCTGATGCTGGATATAAAACAAGATGGTGCAGCTGTTATTGCAGCCATCGTAAAAGCGGTAAAAAATCATCGCCAGGTTTTTGACCGCAGCGTAAATCCCCTGGCCGTGCAAATAGTGATCAGCGGCGATCGCGGTGTTTTTGGCCAATGGACATCTTACCCATCTTTTATATTTTTTGATGGCCGGCCGCATGAAAATTATGATGCTGCCACCCTGCAGCGGGTAGCCTTTATCAGCGATGCTTATAAGAATTATGCAAAGCCGGCAGACAGCACCGCCTATAAATTGCAACAGCTTTCAGCACAGGTTCACCAGCAAAATAAATTGCTCCGTATCTGGGGGATGCCCGATAATGAGGAATCATGGCAACAACAAATGCATTGGGGGATTGATATTATCAATACGGATAAAGTGGCGGAATGCGTAAGTAAGTTAAAAGTTAAAAGTAAAAAGTAAAAATATGTTTAGTCGTTGAGTCCCGATATTCATCGGGATAGTCGTTTAGCATGGATATTTGAAAGTTTATTCCTGACCTGAACACCTAAACGCCTAAACACCTAAACGTTACTGCAGGCAGGTTTTTCCTTTTGCATTTTCACACTTCGCAGCGGGTGTCAATCAGGTATTATGCCGCATTCAAATTGAAATTATAGTTTTATTTTGCAGTTATGCATAACCTGCAAACCATATTGGAAATACTGAGGAAACATAAACCTGAACTGGAAAAGAAATATCCTATTTCAAAATTGGGTGTTTTTGGATCTTACGCCAGGGGTGAGGCTACCGCTACCAGCGATATTGATATCACCGTTGAATTTTCAGCACCCATGGGCTTAAACTTTGTGGCACTGGCCGAGGAAATAGAATCCTTACTGGGTACACCCACCGATGTTGTTCCCAAACGTTCCATCAAGCCAGCTTATTTACCCTTTGTTGAAAAGGACCTGGTTTATGTATAAACGCAAACCCGCCATTATTATAAATGATATGATTCAAAGTGTGGCCTAAACACCTAAACATCTAAACAACTAAACGTGCCTGCAGACAGGTTTTTCCTTTTGCATTTTCAAACCTCGCTTCATCAAATAAAATTTCATTGCATTTTCTCTCTCATCCCTTCTTACATTTACTCTTCAACTTTTTTGCATGATAGAAGATCAACTTAAAAAATCAGGTTATGCATTGCCGGTATTGCCGCAAAGCAAAGGCCTATATAAACGTTGTGTACAGGTGGGCCGGATGCTTTATGTGTCGGGTCATATTTCAGTGAATGCCGATGGCAGTCCCATAACGGGTAAACTAGGCGCCGGTTGCAGCGAGGAGCAAGGTGTGGTTGCTGCCCGGCAGTGCGGACTGGCTATACTGGCCGCAATCAAAGAGCATTTCGGTTCGTTGGATCCTATTCACCGCGTGGTAAAACTGCTGGGTATGGTGAATGCGGTGCCGGAGTTTACCAACCATGCCGTGATCATCAATGGTTGCAGCGAGGTTTTTCGCAACCTTTGGGGGGAAGAACTGGGAGTGGGTGCCCGCAGTGCCGTAGGCATGGGTTCGCTGCCCGGTGGTGTGGCGGTGGAGATTGAAGCTATCTTTGAATTAAAACAGGATTCATGAAGCAGAACTGGTACAGTCTAACGGATACGGATAGCCTGGATAGTCCGGCCCTGCTGGTGTACCCGCAACGGGTAAAACAAAATATTCAAACGGCGCTGCAAATGGTGGGTGGTAATGCGCAGCGACTGCAGCCACATATTAAAACCTGTAAGAGCGCCGAAGCCATCGGGTTGATGATGGATGCGGGTATCTATAAATTCAAGGCGGCTACCATTGCCGAAGCGGAACTGCTGGCTACCTGCGGCGCCAAAGAAGTGTTGCTGGCTTACCAGGCCAGCGGTCCCAAATTGCAAAGGTTATTGCAACTGGCCACTATGTACCCGCAAACGGCTTTTGCTTTTCTTACCGATAACCTGCATACCGCGGCGGAACAGTCACGCATTTGCGCCAGCCATCAAACTACAGGCACAGTTTATATTGACCTGAACGTGGGCATGAACCGGACGGGCATCGCTCCCGGCGCTGATGCGCTTAGCCTTTACCGTTATTGCCAGGAAAATCCGCACCTGCAGATCAAAGGATTGCACCTGTATGATGGTCATATCCGCAACACTGATTTTTTACAAAAGAAACAACTGGTAGATGCCGCCTTTGCACCGGTGCAGGATATGCTGGATGAATTAGCGGCGCAGCCGGAAATTATTTGCGGTGGCTCGCCTTCTTTTTCGGTTCATGCAAAAAGAGAGGGAGTGGTTTGCAGTCCAGGCACTTTTATTTACTGGGATCATGGTTATGCCAGTATTTGTCCCGAGCAGCATTTTTTACCAGCCATCGTGATCATGAGCCGGGTGCTGAGTAAACCGGCTCCGGGATTGATTACCCTCGATGCCGGCCATAAGGCTATGGCGGCAGAGAATGAGATTGGCCGCCGCATCCATTTTTTAAATGCCAGCGGGCTGGTGCCCACCGCACAAAGCGAGGAACACCTGGTAATGAAACAGGAAGATGATACTGTTTATACCGTTGGTGATGTGATCTATGGACTGCCCTACCATGTATGCCCAACCGTAAATTTATATGAGCGCCTGCAGGTGGTGGAAGATGGGCAGGTGACAGGTTGTTGGAAAACGGTGGCGAGGGATAGGGAGTTGGGGGTGTAGTCCTTCGACAGGCTCAGGATGACAACCAAGCGTTTAGGGTTTAGCGTTTAGGGTTTAGTTGTTTAGCGAGTTTAGAAGTTTAGTCCTTCGACAAGCTCCCCGCAATAAGCGGGGCAGGCAAGGATGACAACCAAGAATTTAGGGCTTAGCGTTTAGGGTTTAGCGTTACTTCTTCCACCACTCAATCTCACCCTTTAAAAAATCTTCTGAGCGGCTGTTTTCCAAAACCATTTGCTGAAATTGTTTTACCGTTTTTGCATTTTCAGCTTCAACATCATCGAAATTAACATCATAGGATATGAGTTTATTTCCGTTCAATTCAACAGTGTATAAATAATATTCATCAGCAGGGCCGGAGTCAAGTACTGCCTGTAACACCAGGTACCTGGTTCCTTTTATAGTGGTGATCCAGCCGGTATATAACTTGCTATTGGCATCGAATTCAGAGCCTGTTTCAGTAATTAATACCTTGTACGTATTGGCAGCTTTTCCTTTTGAAATAACCACTTCATTGGCTTCTACTTCTACCAGGTAGTTTTTCCACCTGCCTAAAAGCGCAGGGTCCAATTTATCGGCTGTTGATTTTTCCGCAAAAGGGATTTCGTTGCTGGAAGGACAACCGGAAATAATAAAGGAAAGCGCAAACAGGCTAAGCAGGATGGTACGGGACTTCATAAATTAGTTTGAGTGGATTAATAAAAGCGGCAAATCTAATTCATTACATGCTGTTGTGCAATACCCCTGAATGGTGAAGACATCATTTATAAAATTAAAAATATGTTTAGTTGTTGAGAAGGTTTAGGTGTTTAGTATCCATACGCCGGGAACTTTTGATCGAATAGAAAAAGCTACATTTGAGCTAAACATCTAAACCTGCCTGCTGGCAGGCAGGCAACTAAACGTCTAAACATTTCACATTGGCTAATTGTCAAATTGTCGAATTGTCAAATTGAACTCGCTTCTTCCTTTCCTGCAACTTCCCCTTCATCTTCTTTTTTATCCTGTTCAATAGCGGGTAATTTTTCCGTGTATATTAAACCGGTAGATGCGGCATGTTCCGCTGCTTTTACACTGTCCTGTGTAAGGATCATTTCCACATCATGTTCTTTGAGTGATGATGCAATGGTTTGGGCCAGTTCATGTTTTTCGGGGATAGCTACATCACGGATATAAACAGCTAAAATGCGACCAGGATATTGTTTCACCACTTCATAATAAATTTCAGGGTCTTGCTCACCACTGTCGCCCACCAATACAAAAGGCAGGTGCGGGTAAGTATCCAGCACCTGCGAGATCTCTTTAAACTTATGGCTTAAATAATCACCACTCACAAACGAATCGCTTTGTATGCCGAAATCGCGGAGCAATAAGGGACCTGCAGGAATTTCGTTGTGGTCCATAAAATCAACCAGCAGGTCGTACAAATTCCATGGACTGCTGCTGACATAAAAAAATGGATTGTTGCGTTTGCCATTGCGTCCCAGTTGCAATGCCTTATAAAATTCGGTAACACCGGCATAAGGCAATCTTGTTTTTGCATTAGAAAGTAAAACTGTTTTGCCCATGGCCAGCAGGCTGGTGGCGCCGGTGCGGATGATGGTATCGTCAATATCGCTGATGATGCCATATTCCGCATCAGCAGGCGGTATCATGATCTCCGCAATGGCAGTTGTTTCTATAAAGCCCTGCCGCTGATCTTCCAGTTGCAATGGAATGGTATGATAAAGTTCTTCGGTTAATACCGGTGTGGTTGGATTAAGATCAAAAACAAAATGACCTTCCTTGTTGGTGATGACGCAATGTTCTTCGCCCTGCAAAACGATTTTGACTTTTGCGTTGGGGACTTCATCAGTTTCAAAACGTTTGTACATGTTCAGCAGGTTGGTAAACAAATTGTCGCCTTCATTGGCGGCAGCAATTTTTTTGTCTTCGAGTACGCGGCCGCGGATATAAATTTTGCGGGCGGTACCATAGGTGCGGTAAGGCACTATGTGAATGGGAGCGTTTCCGCCGAGGCGTTGCTTTAACCGGGTGGTGATGTTGTCTATGCCGTCATCAATATGGCGGGTGATATTTACCAGTTTGCTTTTCCAGGAGTTCATGAACGAAAATTAGGCAATTTGGCAATTCGACAATGAGGCAATGAAAAACAATGTGCTAATTTGAAAATTTGTTTAGGGAAGTTTAGCGTTTAGATGTTTAGCCTTGTTTAGAGTTTTAGGTGATTAGATTTTAAACGAATAGTTTTTCATATTCAGGGGAGTGAGTTTTGATTTTTAACTTTTAAGTTTTGACTTGTTTTTCAAACGCCGTGTTCTTCATGAAATCAAAATTGATATAGTTGATTTTATAATCTGTTTGTATCGCAAAGGCCGCTAAGGACAGCAATGGCCGCAAGAAATATCGAAAACTAAAAATTTTTTTGCTCTACTTCTCCTGGAATTTTTTTTGTAACACAAAGTGCACAAAGTAAAATTCACAAAGTGCACAAAGGAGAATACACAAAATGTTTAAAGAGGCAAATATAAAGATCACAAATTAGTGTCCATTGTGGTTCCTGGTGTCCTTTGTGTCCCACTACTTCCTGCATTGTTTTGTAACACAAAGAGCATAAAGTAAAATTCACAAAGTGCCCAAAGGAGAATACAACTATTTAGTATGCGCAGTTTATTGTAATGGCCGCAAGCATAAAGAATCTCATTGCGTTCTTTGCGTAAAACCTTGCGTTCTTTGCGATACTTTTTTTTGTATTCATTTTTGTTTGTATCGCAAAGGCCGCTAAGGACTGCTATGGCCGCAAGGAATATCGAAAACCAATTTTTTTTGGGCTCAACTTCTCCTGGAATTTTTTTGGAACACAAAGTGCACAAAGTAAAATTCACAAAGTGCACAAAGGAGAATACGCCGTTTTAGGATGCGCTGTTAGGTGTAATGTGCCGCAAGAAGAAAGAACATCATTGCGTTCTTTGCGATACTTTTTGTGTTCATTTTTGTTTGTAACGCAAAGGCCGCTAAGAACCGCAATGGTCGCAAGGAATAACGAAACCAAAATTTTTTTGTGTTTAACTTATCCTGGAATTTTTTTGTGTAACACAAAGCGCACAAAGTAAAATTCACAAAGGCCACAAAGGAGAATACACAAAATGCTTAAAGAGGGAAATATAAAGATCACAACTTTGTGTCCATTGTGGTTCCTGGTGTCCTTTGTGTTCCACTACTTCCTGGATTATTTTGTAACACAAAGTTCACAAAGTAAAATTCACAAAGGCCACAAAGGTGAATACAACTATTTAGTATGCGCAGTTTATTGTAATGGCCGCAAGAATAAAGAATCTCATTGCGTTCTTTGCGTAAAACCTTGCGTTCTTTGCGATACTTTTTTTGTGTTCATTTTTGTTTCTCTAGCAAAGGCCGCTAATAACCGCAATGGCCGCAAGGAATACCAATTTAATGTTTGAATTTCATTTTCAAATTGTATTATTATACTTTATTGAATTTCTTTACCTGCTGCATAACGCCTTCGCTGCTGGCTTCTATAACATACCATCTTTTTTCATCCTGCATTACAATAGAATACCTCACCAGGTTTCCTTTGGTAATTTCAGTAACACCGTAAACTGTTTTGCCGGTGTATCTTTTGTAAAGTCTTGCACGAATAAAAAGCGGTAAATCTTCCGCACCATAATACTTGCGGGATAAAACCACTTCGCCATCCTCATTATAATACAGGATATTGAGATTGTTATCTACTTTAAAACCCGCTACCCAATAATTGCCCTCGGCTGACCAGTTTACTTTTTCAACCTGCGGAAATGCACGTTTAAAGCAAAGGAGGATATGTTTATCTACAGGTGGCGTATTTGCTTGCAGGCAGGTGGAGAATAAAATGGCAAGCATGATTGTTAAGGTTTTCATATTCACAAGTTTTAATTACCTGTAAGATAAAAACTTGCTTATGCTTCCTGTGCTTATAATACACGAATGGAATAGGCGAAAAACCTTATATAAATGGGGAATGAGAATTTGATTTAAAACCCCTTTTATAATAGGTGAACCATGATAATGCTTATGTAAAAATCATGCATGATACACAATAAAAAATGCATTCGGGATGAATGGTTTTTAGTAAAGCGAAAATGTCATTGATTTTTTATCCATTCATAAATGAAATAAAATATTTGATCTTTTATGATGTTTACATGCTTAAAGACAAAGTGCATGTTAGCAATTATTTTAATTGTTATTTCATTGCTTCCAGGTAAAAAAATTCACGCTTCGTCATCAACATCCCCGATCAATCGAAATAGTTTGATCAAATTTGGGTTACAATTTTCTCATGTGATAAACACATAACCAGGTCTTGTTTCTACAGGACCTGCTTTTTTTTTAGCCATTCATTTACATTTTAAAAAAAAGGGCGTCCGTAAAGAATTACAACGCCGGAATGCTTGTGAAACAAAAATTTTTGCTGTTAAACAGTCATTCTGTAAATGACCATTTAACTATTAAAAGCATTATTATTTTAAACGAAAGGTTACACCGGCACTCACCAGGAAATCGGCGAATGCAGCATCACCCTGCTGATGTACACCTGTATCAGCTGTACGTCTTTTATCCGAATCACTTTGTGTGCGATTTCGTTGCAGTGCAATGGGAGCCGATATATTAAAACTGGCTTTTGGTGTTACCCAGGTAACTGTTGGTTCAGCGGAAATAATATATCCTGGTCTTCTGAATCCGCGACTGCCACCGATTAAATCTTCAGATGGCAATCCTTCCATTCTTATGCCGCCGGAAACCGTGACATTTTTGATCATGTATGCGAGGCCAGCTCTCACCATGTATAAGTCAGGAACACTCATTACATCGGTATTGTATTTTTTAGCCGTTGCAGAAGCTACGCCTCCTCTTGTTGTGGAAGTGCCATTTACTTCCCTGGGATTTACCAGGTAGAAGGCACCCCCATACACACCTAACTGGTGACTGAAATTATAGAAGCTGTTAAACTCGAAAGTGATGCCTGTGCCACCATCACCCGGTTGAATGGATTGATCGACTGGTCCCAATACCGCAGAATCTGGTTTGCGGTAAAAATAGTCCTGGTAATTATAGTTTCCAGTTGGCAGTTTAAGTCCCACACCCAATTGAAAATTCCCTTTGTGTGAAGTTGCAGGATCTAACATCCACCTGTATGCGCTGAACCTTGCATCGCCAATGCCAAATGAATGGGTGCTGTGCCTGTTCTGGCGATCATGCTCATACAAGGAGGAACGGCCAAAGGCCATAACAGGAACCGTTGCGGCCAGTGACCA
>JAKFCI010000375.1:0-3270 GCA_036676725.1 Chitinophagaceae bacterium | reverse complement strand
ATATACATTCCGCTTCCTGGCCCTCCACTTTTAAAACTATAAGGCGTTCGGCGGTGCTGCCACATTGCAGCAATTAATTTATTGGGATTAGATGGATCCATTACAAGATCTGCTGCTCCGCTTGCTTCGTTGGTATGTAAAATACGGTTCCAGGTCTCCCCACCATCGGTTGTTTTATAAACGCCACGTTCTGCATGTTCCGCATAGGGATTACCGATAGCTGCTGCATAAACGGTATTGGGATTATTAGGATCGATTATTACACGGTAAATGTTTCTTGTCTTTTCCAAACCCACACGTTTCCAGGTTTTGCCTGCATCAAGGCTTTTGTACATGCCCTCGCCAATATTTAAAGAATTGCGTGGATTTCCTTCGCCAGTACCTACCCAAATAACATTAGGATTGCTTTGCTGGATTGCAATAGAGCCAATATTTAATGTAGGTTGCTCATCAAAAACAGGGGTCCAGTTAGCGCCTGCATTTTCTGTCTTCCATACCCCTCCAGAGGCAGCCCCTATATACCATGTATCTGGCTTATTAATGACAACATCAATGGCGGTAACGCGTCCGCTCATGCCGCTGGGCCCAATATTTCGCGGCTTTAAATTTTTAAATTGGTCTAGTGAAACTTTTTGTGCTGAAACTGATAATAAAATGAACGTAGCTATTACGGATAAAAAATAACGCATCAAGTAAATTTTTGAAAGCTAAACTTACTGATTAGTTACACTGTTAACAAAAAAAGAAGTTGTGGTAAGTTAGAATTTCAAAATTTCACACATAAAAAATACTTTAAATTATGTATCTTTTATATGTCAATTCAACCCTCTTTAAGCAAGCGTACCTCACCGTTAATTATTTATTCTTAACTAAACTTATTTAAAATGAAAAAGGTAATCTTTTCTGCCATTTGCAGTACGCTGCTTCTTGCCTTCGTCACCGTCTCAGCCCAGGAAATCAAAGTGAAAGAGAAAGATGATAAAGTAAAAATAAAAGCGGAAGATGGGAAAAAGGAAGGGAAAATAAAAGCGGATAAAATGAAAGATGGAGATATGATGGTAAAAATGCAGGATGAGGACACGAGAGGATTTCCTTATAAAGCGGATTATTCATCCCAGTTTGCTATTGGGTCGCAGGCTAATGCAAAAAAAATATTAGAGTTGTGGAAAGATTATGATGCAAATATGTTGAATACACATGCCGATTATTTTGCGGACACAGTAACAGTTGACCTACCAAATGGAACCCGTTTAACCGGTAAGGATGCTGTTATGAAGGCAATTGGCGAATATAGAACCAGCCAGGGTAAAGTAGAAAGTACTGTCGATGCATGGATATCTACTAAAAGTTTGGACAGGAATGAAGATTGGGTGAGCATTTGGGGCGTTGAAACAGCAACGGATGCAACAGGTAAAGTAACCAAGAACCGAATTCATGAAATATGGCAGTTGAATAAAGATGGCAGGGTGGTTTATATGGCGCAATTCGTGGCCACACCACCAGCCATGTAAATTTTTAAGTCTAAAACATAAAAGCCTCCATTAAAGGAGGCATTTATGTTTTTATTAGTTTCTTATCCTTTTTTATTATAATTTTTTTCAGCTTCCTGTGCTTTTTTAAAATCAAGCACTACGCCATTTATGCAATAACGTAAACCTGTTGGTGGCGGACCATCTTCAAACACATGCCCTAAATGCGATTTGCAACGGCCACATTGTACTTCGGTACGTGTCATCCCATGCGAATTATCGGGTTGGTAAATAATACTTCCTTTACTAATTGGCTCGTAAAATGATGGCCAACCGCAACCGCTTTCAAATTTTGCATCAGAAACAAACAATGGATTTCCACAGACGGCACAATAAAAGGTTCCTTTGTCCTTCAATTTTTCAAAACTACTGCTGCCCGGGCGTTCTGTTCCTTTCTGCCTTGCCACCTGGTAAACATCTGCAGGCAAAATCTTTTTCCATTCGTCATCGCTAATATTCACCTTAGCACTGTCTGTATTAGAATAAACCGGGTGTTTTTTATCGTTTGATTCCATGCTGGTTGTTTTTGAAGATTGGGAATAAGTACAAGAAATAAGGGAAAAAACAATTGTTGTTAGAAATAATGATCGTTTCATAATAAAAACTTATTTCAAATTTACGTAACAACAGGGGCGCCAGATTGTAAACAAATGTGAAGAAGCCATTTAAGTGGTTCGTAAATGCCATTGTTTGTTTTCATCAACCCCTTGACGCTTAAGGTTCATCAGCCGGCAGCTTACAGCTTTTTCCTATATTTGTTTCTAAAGGTTAGTAAGCAAATATGTTCAACATCATTCTTTTTGGCCCACCGGGCAGTGGAAAAGGTACGCAATCAGACAAGATCGTAGAGAAATACGGGCTGGTTCATTTATCAACAGGAAATTTATTACGCCAGGAGATTTTAGATAAAACCCCACTGGGTTTAGAGGCTAAAAATTTTATGGATAAAGGCCAACTGGTGCCGGATGAAGTGGTAATTGGAATGATTGACTCCTGCCTGGAAAAACATCCTGGTGCAAAAGGATTTTTGTTTGATGGCTTTCCTAGAACCGTTGCACAGGCAGAAGCTCTGGACAAACTTTTGGCATTGAAAAAAACTGCAATCGCTAAAGTGCTGGCACTAGAAGTTTCTGAAGAAGAACTGGTGAAAAGATTGATAAAAAGAGGTGAAACGTCAGGAAGAAGTGATGATACCAACGAAGCCATTATACGTAACCGTTACACGGTTTATAAAAAAGATACCGAGCCCGTTGCGCAACATTATAATGCCGAGGGCAAGTTGGAAATTATAAAAGGTGAAGGATCGGTTAATGATATTTTTGATGCCTTAAGTAATAGCATTGAAACCGAAATGGCTGCCCAACAAGTTATTTCCACTCAATAATAAATAAGTTTTATGGTGGGGCATAATGAAAAAATAAGTTTTTTAAAGAACGATTTTATTTCATTACTGAAGCAAATATCTTCTGATACCCTGCCTGCCTGGGGTAAAATGGGTTTCCAGCAAATGGTAGAACATTTTTCCGACGCAGTTCGTGTAGCCTCTGGAATAATTGCAATTACCGAAACAATTACACCCGAGGAAAACCTTCCGAAAATGCGGGCTTTTTTAATGAGCGATAAACCCTTTAAAGAAAACACGCATAACCCTTTAATGCCCGAAGTGCCAGCCCCTGTTCGCAACAAAACACTAACACATGCCTTTGTAGAATTACAAAAAGAATTAGATACTTTCTTTTCA
>JAKFCI010000374.1:0-4669 GCA_036676725.1 Chitinophagaceae bacterium | reverse complement strand
TAAAAAAATGTAACAACTCCGTACTTGTTTTACTAATGCGTTCGAGGCGGGCAGGCAATGTACGCAATCCCCTTATTAACAGCCATGCATTAAAAGGCGATATACCACTTCCAATATTCATAAACTCACTATTGAAAATCTTTTCAATCATCTGTTGTGAACCAGATAAAACGCCACCCAAAGTATCACTATGTCCGCCTATATACTTAGTAGCGGTTTGCATACAGAGGTCAATGCCATAATCAGCCGCTCTTTGATGCAAAGGAGTGCAATAGCTGTTATCAATAAGCGTGATAATATTATTTGTCCTGGCAAAGGTTGCAACTTCATTTAATGGTTGCAATTCAAAAGCCCAGGATGTTGGTGATTCTAAATAAATGAAAGTTGTATTTGGTCTTAAAGCTTTTTCAAAATTTTCAATCTTTCTTCCGTCGATATAAGTGGTTGTAACGCCAAAGCGTGGGAGAATAACATCAAACATTTTTTGCGCCCAACTATAGGCGTTCCTAACAGAAATAATATGATCACCCGCTTTTACATTGGCCAGCACACCGGCAAATATGGCAGCAGCGCCATTTGCAAAAACAAGACAGTCTTCTGTTCCATCTAAAGCAGCTAACTTTTTGCGTAAAATATCAACGGTAGGATTTAGCCCGCGGCTGTATAAATACCCGCCCATTTCATTTTCGAAAGCCTTGCGTAAATCAGCAACGGTTTTAAAAGCAAAGTTTGATGTTTGCATTATGGGTGGTGCAACGGCGTTGAAATAATTTTCGCGGTCTTCACCCAGTTCATTAATTATATATGATAGATCCATTTATTTAATTTTTTCCTGCGGACGAACGCCTTTGACCAAAAAATAAACGCCGGTAAAAAAAGCCAGCACACCAATCCCGATCAATGCGGCGTAATCATTATTCTTATAATCCATTGCAATGCTTATGGCTACAAAGACGTAAGCGGCAATAAAGATTAGTGGCAAAACCGGAAAGAGTTTCATGCTGTAAATTCCGGTACCGTTTAAATGCGCCGTACGCTTACGAATAACAAAAATACTTGCTGCAGAAAGCGCCATACCAAAACTATCAAGAAAAATAGTGAAGCTTAATAATGTATCGAACTCACGAGCCCAGAAAACAATAATTGCAGCAAGTCCTGCAAATACACTCAGAGCTAAAGTGAGCGCATCTTTTTTGTTTCTTTTTGTGAAAGCAGCAGGCAAAATCTTGTCTTCCGCCATCGCATACATTACCCTTGGATTGCTTAATAAAACAGCGTTAATGTAGGCAAGTACGCCAAGGAATAAAAGCACGGATAATATTCGTTCGGCTTGCAAGCCCAATGTTTTAGAAGCCATAATAGCGGCGATGTTTTTGCTTGTTTTTAATTCTTCAAAGCCAATAACATTTACATATGCATAATTGATAAGTAAGTACAAACAGATGATGACAAAAATGCCAATAAAAATGCCCCTGGGAATATTCTTATTTGGATTTTTTACTTCCTCACCAATGTTTATGGTTTGCTGGTAACCACCATAGGTAAAGCTTACAGCAACCAAGCCGATACCAAAAGCTTTAATATATTCTATTAAACCCGGGTGCATTCCTTCGGCAATTATTGGTGCAATGGCAGGTGCATCATTGGTAGCAAAAAATAATGGTGCAATCAGCAACAACACCATACCTATTTTTATGAGCATTAAAATTGTTTGGGTTTTTGCACTCATACGCAAACCCAGCATATTAACAATATAAAAAAGTACTATGGCAAATATGGCAATGATGACATGAATCATTTTTATAAATTCAGCATTAGCAGCTACGGCCATATAAGCGGCATCTTTTGATGCTGGAATGATAACGCTGGCAATATACTCGCTACCAACAAGGGCAACAGCGGCCATGGAAACTGCATTGGACACAAGTATGATGCAGTTGATGGCAAATGCTATGGATGGATGATAAGCATAAGCAAATACCTTATAATATCCACCGGTAACGGGCATGCGAGAACCAATTTCGGCGTAGGTTAACGCACCACATAAAGCCACAATTCCACCAGCTATCCAGCACAGGTAAAACAAAAAGGGTGTTGGTGAAGCAGCAGCAACGTTTACGGGTGTACGAAAAATACCCATGCCAATCACGAAGCTGATTACAATCATGGTAAGATCAAAAATCCCAAGTTTGTTTTTTGGTGTCATAATTTGAAGATAGGAAAACAACCAATTGCAATAAGCATATCGTAACATGATAATAACCGGAGTAAAAGAATATTTAATATAAATAATGACTGTTTTAAAATGCTGAAATGCGTTACCGGCGTACAAGTGTGCGACGCAACGAAAGTTTAATCATGATCTGCTGATTGGTAACAATTAAAAAATATTTCTAGTTGCAATAATCTATTTTACTTTTGGCGTTCGAATTGGTTGGTCCGCCTCAGGCGGATCATTAAAAGGGAAGCCGGTGAAAAGCCGGCGCTATCCCCGTAGCTGTAAAGCCACACTAAGATCTGAAAAGAAATTAGGAACATTTCTTAATCTATTTGCCACTGTGAAAACGGGAAGGCGATTAAGAAGGCTAAGCCAGAAGACCTGCCGGTTTGAAGCAAAACCATTTACGCTTTCGGGTGAAAAGCAGGAATGTAACAGCGTCATCGCTTTTATATTTCAACCATTTTTCCGGGAGCAGTCACTAAAAAAAATTTTCAAAAAATGAAGGGAATTTTTGTTGTGGCTGCCTTAATTACGAGCAGCCAGATCAATGCACAAAACAAAGACACAGCCGGCAAACAACTTGATGAAGTTGTGGTAACAGCTTCAAAGTTTGAACAAAAACAAACTGCCACAGGTAAGGTGGTAAGCGTTATCAGCAATGAGCAATTACAAAAAAGTGTTGGCAAAACCTTAGTGCAGGTTTTAAATGAACAAGCTGGAATTACCATTAATGGCGCATACAATTCCATGGGTAGTCCTCAAACGGTATTTATGCGTGGCGCTTCTTCGGGAAGAACACTGATCCTGGTGGATGGCATTCCAATGAACGATGCATCGATGATATCAAATGAATTTGATTTGAACCTGCTTTCAATAAATGATATTGAACGAATAGAAATCAGCCGTGGCGCACAATCTACACTATATGGCAGCGATGCTGTTGCCGGCGTAATTAATATTATTACTACTAAAAAAGATGTTTCAAAACCTTTCAATATAAAAGCAACCGCAGCATTTGGAAATAAAAATACATTCCGCAACAATGTGCAGGTATATGGAAAAATAAATAAGCTTACTTATACAACACGTTTTTCCAAACTACACACTGATGGATTTTCATCGGCTTACGACACTATAGGCTCGCAAAATTTTGATAATGATGGTTATGATGGGAACAATGTAAATGCAAGTGTTCAATACCAATTCACACCTTCGTTATCAGGTAAAACATTTATACAACACAATCAGTATAAAGCAAGCGTTGATGCGGGTGGCTTTGCAGATGACAGGGATTACACCATTAGCAATAAAAATTTATTGACAGGTGTTGGACTTTTATATAAAAAAGGAATTGTAAACCTGGCTAGTAATTACCAGTATGGTGCGCTTGGCAGAAGTTACTTCAATGACAGTTTGCATAAACCCGGGTTTACGCAATTTGAAAGCAATAAATACAATAGCAGAAGCCAGTTTGCAGAATTATTTGCAACTGTTCGACTTGCTAAATGGCTTAACCTTTTAGCCGGAACAGATTATCGTTGGGGCAATATGAATCAACAATATTTTGCACTTAGCGATTTTGGACCTTACAACAGCAGTTTTGGCGATTCATCGCTGCACCAGACTTCATATTATGCTTCCGCTTTTTTCAGTGGATTAAAAAATAAATTAAATATTGAAATAGGTGGCAGAATGAATGATCATTCGCTTTATGGCCAAAACAATACCTATACTTTTAATCCTTCCTTTTCTTTAACCAACAACTGGCGTTTGTTTGGAAGTATTGCTTCCGGTTTTAAAGCTCCATCCATTTTCCAGGTTTATGATGAATTTAGTGGCAACCGTGGGCTTAAGGCTGAAACATCGGTCAATTATGAAGGCGGCATCCAACTACAATACCAGAAGATTGGTAGCAGGCTGGTTTATTTTTCAAGAGAAATTAAAAACGGAATTGATTACAACTACACCAGCTTTAAATATTTTAATTTCATAAAACAAATAGTGAAAGGCTTTGAGTTTGAATTGTCTGCAAAACCAATCCAAAAATTATCGATCACTGCCAATTATACTTTGGTTACAGGAGAAGAATTTACGCAGAACAGGAAAAACTTTTCTGATACTTCGTACAAATATTTATTACGCCGACCGAAACATAATGCAAACCTTACCCTGGGCTACCAATTGAACCCGGCACTTTTTGCAAGCATTAGTGGCAAAGCTGTCAGCAGCCGTTATGATGTGGGCGGGTTTCAAATGCCTGATATTTTACTGGATAATTATTTATTTATAAGTGCCTACGCAGAATATAAATGGAAAGACCACGTACGTTTTTTTGCAGATGCACAAAACATAACAAACAAAAAATTCTTCGATATCAGCGGTTATAATACAATGCCCTTTTTAATTAATGGTGGTATTAGTTTTAGCTTGTAACAAATTTTTTTTCCT
>JAKFCI010000373.1:0-2519 GCA_036676725.1 Chitinophagaceae bacterium | reverse complement strand
CAAGAACGTTTCGAATTCTATTGAAGTGGCAACATCTTGTGGGGATAATGGTGTTTTTATTATTGGTGGGTTCTTACTTTTATGCCTATAGTTTTTACAGTTCTCCACAGCGCTTAATAATTAATCTTTTAAATGAATCAATCCGGAAGACTCCGTTGAGTGAGGAGTCCGGGAATTTTTGGCAAAACATAATCAATTACCCCATAAGAATGTTTACCGGGCTTTTGCCATGGTCCCTGATTCCATTATTGTTCTTTATTCAAAAACCAAAGCCGTCTTTTTGGTCAAATCCATTGCTTCGATTTTCCTTATTATTCATTATTTGTAATATCTGGGTTTATTGGTTTTTTGGAGTGGTGAAGTTGCGTTACAGTTATATGTTTTATCCATTTATGACGCTTTTTTTTGCAGTAATATTTGATCATTACCGAAGGATCATAAACCTTCATAAGGTTTTAAAATACCTGGGATTTCCTTTTATTCTTTTATTGATTGCAACTTTACTTTTGCCAGTCTATTTTGAACTTGAAATTTTTTCATTCTTCATTGTTATTTCTATACTTACATTTTTTTTATATAAATATTTTAAAGCAAAAACAAAGCTAATCTGGTTATTTGCTTTTGGATTAATCATCGTACGTTTTGCATACGCATCATTATATATGCCTATCATGGATAAAAACAGGAAGAGTACTAAATATCGTATGCCCTTAAAGCAAGTATCTGCAGTACTTGGATCTGATACACTAAAATTTTATGCAAGACCAGACACTTTGCCTGTCTCTGTCGATTTATTATTTTTTACACTTAAAGATGAAAATGCATTGGTCCCGCCTGAAATTTTTAAGCAGGTACCTTATTATTATTACCAGGCAAGTAATAAACTGGTAATTATGGATTCAGCCATTCAAAAAGATCAGTACTATTTTAGTTATAATCCTTTTATTGGGGATTCTTCCACCATACAAAAACAATTCACTTTTTATGATAGCCGGATGCAATCCGATTTCGTTTTATTTAAGAGAAAAGAGCCATAAAAAATCATCAAATGCCCTGTTTAAGGCCCTTAACTAAAAATATTTTGACAATTTGGCTGATTTTTAATTGAATGCTCTTACCTTTGCGACCCCAAAGAAAGTTCTTAGTAATGAAAGAATTTGGGAGATCCCTCAGCCCAATGGCTGTAAAAGGGGTCGCTTGAACCAATAAAACATTAACAAATGGCAAAAGAAATCACCGGCTATGTAAAGCTGCAGTGCAAGGGTGGCCAGGCCAACCCCGCACCTCCAATCGGTCCGGCATTAGGTTCCAAAGGTATAAACATCATGGAATTCTGTAAGCAGTTCAACGGGCGTACACAGGATAGAATGGGTAAAGTACTTCCGGTACTGATCACGGTTTATGCTGACAAATCATTCGATTTTATTATCAAAACACCTCCGGCAGCAGTTCAATTAATGGAAGCTTCTAAGGTGCAGAAAGGTTCCAAAGAGCCTAACCGTAATAAAGTAGGTAAAGTAACCTGGGCTCAGGTAGAAGACATAGCGAAAGATAAAATGTCTGATCTTAACTGCTTCACAACTGAAAGCGCTATGAAAATGGTAGCCGGTACTGCCCGCAGTATGGGTTTAACAGTTGACGGAAAAGCTCCCTGGGAAAATTAATGCATTAACCTGTCTGCAAGATGCAGGCATTTAAAACGAATTATAATGGCTTTCATAAGTAAAAATAGAAAAGCTGCGAATACCAAGGTTGACGCCAGCAAAGTGTATTCATTAAAAGATGCATCATCATTAGTGAAAGATATCACTACATGTAAATTCGATGCATCTGTAGATATTCACGTTCGCCTGGGTGTTGATCCTAAAAAAGCAGATCAGGCAATCAGGGGTACTGTTTCATTACCTCATGGTACTGGTAAAACAAAAAAAGTATTGGTTCTTTGTCCTCCTGACAAAGAAGCTGCTGCAAAAGAGGCTGGTGCTGATTATGTTGGATTAGATGAATTTATTCAGAAAATTGAAGGTGGATGGACGGATGTTGATGTAATCATCGCAACACCAACTGTTATGCCTAAAATCGGTAAACTGGGTAAAATCCTGGGACCAAGAAACCTGATGCCCAATCCAAAAACAGGTACGGTTACCAATGATGTAGGCGCAGCCGTTAATGAAGTTAAAGGTGGTAAAATTGCGTTTAAAATCGATAAAGCAGGTATCATTCATGCTTCAATCGGACGAATCAGTTTTACACCCGAAAAAATTGCTGAAAACAGCATGGAACTGATTAACGCAATCATTAAAGCAAAACCATCTACCGCAAAAGGTACATACCTCAAAGGGGTTAGCATGGCAAGCACAATGAGCCCGGGTATATCTATTGACACCAAATCTTTTGTTCATTAATCCGGCATAGCAGGATTCTAAATAAATTAACATGACCAAAGAACAAAAAAATGAAGTGATTGAATTGTTGAAAGATAAATTCAGTCAATACAATAACTTCTATGTTACCGATAC
>JAKFCI010000372.1:0-4201 GCA_036676725.1 Chitinophagaceae bacterium | reverse complement strand
GACGTTTAATATTGTCCGGCGTACCATTCCATGCCGTGCCCAGGTCCAGGAATTGCACCAATTGAAAATTACGTAGTAATGCATTATTAATCGGCCTGTTTAAAAGCGTACTAAATACTGGCATACGGATTTCACTGTTAATTACCAGCGCATTGTTTCCATTTGCAATATTTTGCTTGAACCCACGTAAGTTAATTGCTAAAGACTGGTAAGCGTACCTGTTATTTGCATCGGGCCTGTTGGTTGGGTCAAAGTATCGGTATTCACCCGGCGCATTTGACTTTTGGTTTTCCCTGATTTTTAACCAGCCATCAACACCACCTAAATAATAAATTACTTTTTGCTCACCCCAAGAAAAATCACCGGCACCACGTACGGCCCAAATTACATTGCGATAGATCGGCAAATAATGACGGGCATCAAAACCAGCGTTAAATAAAAATCTTTCTTTGGTGGTAATGTCTCCACTCATCTGCCCAAACATATCGGTAAACACTTTCCAACGTAAACCATTCCAGATATTAGTGGTGGGATTTAAAGTATTATCGTGAACATATTCCAAAGAAAGTTGTGCGTAGGTTTTTTTCTGGTCTTCTATGCCTAATGTCGGACTAAAATCTTTCCTTGGTAAAACAACTATGTTGTCAAACCTTGGACCGGCGGTAACACGCAGGCTTTTTACTTTATCAAAAGCAAATTTTGCCTTCGCTAAATAATAGTTTGAATGTTGTTTGCCATTCAGGTCGATTGGGCCGAAAGGTGTATTAGCAGTTAAGCCCACCTGGGCACTGCTCCGGTAATAGGTAAATCCCCAGTCAATTCGGTTGCGCAAATTGGTAAATTCAAAAAGCACATCATTGTCACGCAGGTTTGGTGCAATTCTAAAGCCGCCGGATATTTTATAATCTTCAAAAAGATCAACTGTGCCCATTCTTACCAAACCGCTAATGTCGTTTCCATTGGCAGGGTCAATTGGACCAGAACCGCCCATATAAGGTTGAAACCTGTTTACAGCAAGTACCGTATTATTTAATCCGGCAACTACATAATCATTAAAGAATTTTTTAGGACGATATTCAAAAAGTTTTGCTTTCCTGATAACAGGCACATCACTAATTTCTGTTGCTTCAAAAACTTTTCCTAATTGCGAGCTATCGGTTTTTTCCGGTTCAAATTCTGTTTGAAACGCATTATCGGTTTTAGCGGTATCCAAAACTTCGCCATAGGTAGCTGGTTGACCAGAAGCGATTTTTGCCTGGGTCATGATTTTTTTCATGTACTCCGTTGGACGGGCTGTAACATTACGTCGGCGAAGTGCATTTTCATCTACACGTAACCGGTAGAGAAATTTATAATCGCCCTGGCGGGTTACTTCACTTACCAATGTATTATCACCTGCTGTACGGGTTTCTAATAAGCCACTTTGGTAATTGGTAAGCGGGAAGGTGTAAGCCGAATCGTTGCTTGTAGCGAAATAACCAATCGAATCAATGTCCGTTTTATTCCATTCTTTTAATAAACTATCAACTTCATCAACAGGAGGATTGCGTAAAATTTCATCACCAATAAATACCAGCGTGTCTAAGCCGGCTTTTTCTGTAGTAAAGAAACCTGCATACCTGTTATTGATGCCGTTTTCATCGCTTACAAAAGTAAAGTGCGAAGTATTGTATTGGGAAGGGTAACGTGCATCGCCAAATTTTACATTACTCAATTGAGAAATCTGCTTGAACTCACTTTTGTTCCAATTATCAACTAAAAAAACATTGAAGTGTTCCGAAGGCATAGAAGTATCGGAACCGGTAACCTGCGCTGAAGGCCTGTTACTCGAAAAAATGATCCCGGTTTTATTTGGGAAGGCAACAAAAGAAGCATCTACATCATCATACACGTCATTTGTTACTTGTTCTACCGTTTGCCTGTCTATTTTATAAACAAAAATGTCTGTTTGCCCACTCTTGACTGCACTAAAAATTAGAGTGTTGGCATCAAGCATATACTTCATGTCCTGCACCTGGTCAAATTGGGTGATCTCTTGTTTAACGCTTTTAAAGCGGTTGATGGCATCGTAAACAAACAATTT
The DNA here is from genome assembly GCA_036676725.1 of Chitinophagaceae bacterium. Lineage (GTDB taxonomy): Bacteria > Bacteroidota > Bacteroidia > Chitinophagales > Chitinophagaceae > Flavisolibacter. Next base: position 2,118 of record JAKFCI010000372.1, on the reverse strand, counting down.
TATCTTTCCTTTCTCCGAGTACAATACAGCAAGTCGGGTTCCTTTTCCATCCCAGGCAAGAATTGGGTAATTAGGATTGATCTCGTCTTCTTTCGAACGTGTTCCGTATTGTAACAGTACTTTGCGGTTTACAAAATTTTCATTTAAGACCACGCTGTATTTGCCACCCTTAAATTCTACAACTGCATAAGTAAAGCTGCGTGGTGCCGGGTTTGCATTGAAACGTATGAAATCTTTTTTGCCGATTTCTTCTGTAATGGCAAGTTGTCCTTTTGGTACAATGCGCCGTCCACGGATATCTTTAAAATACAAGGCCGATTGCTCGGTCATAAAATCATTTAAAACATCTTTAAACTTTTTCTTTGCAATGCGTTGCGCCGCATTATTCAAATTGCGGTATATGCGGGCCAGGTATAATAAATAGGTTGTTTTGCTTACGCCATATTTGTTGCCGAAATAATACCAGAAAGCATGACCTGCAAGGTTTGGTTTTTCAAAAGCAAACTGGTAAAAATTATTATAACGGGCACTAAGCAAAGCGCTTTTTAACTGGTCATCTAAATCGGGGCTCCAGGTTTCCCCGGCATATGCAATGTATCCATCGGTCAACCATTTGGGCAGGTCGAGCAAAGTTTGGTTGGTTGCCATTTCTCCCAGGTCATCGCCAAACAAAACATTTTGCACCAATACGCCTGCAATACCCTGGCGCACCTGGCGGCGCAGGTTATTCCTGTTCGCATCAAAATACAGCAGCATTTTATTGTTCACCAGTTTGGTAACACCACCGGTATTTTGCCAGTCGATACCTAAACCAATATTTGACTGCTGCATTTCATCGAAATTGTTATACAATGCAATGTTGATGCGGCGTTGCAAACCATATTCAATAAATTCTTCCAGTTGTGGCAATTCTTCTTCAGCAACTTGTGCCACATATTTGCCGATCTCCAAACCATCCTGGTTGAAATAGGTATTGAAGTTTTCGGTTTGGTAATATCGCCAGTTAAATTTTTGGTATTGAACCCTGTTCTTTCCAAACTCAACTGCATTTACTTGTGCCTGGGCAGTTAGTGAAATAAAGAAGATGATTATTAACGCCGGTACTATTCTTCCAAAGGCTATATTCATAAAGTATGATGGTATTTCGGTAAGAAGCTGATGTTTTGAAAGTAAATTGCATTTAAAAATAACGAAAAAGCTGTATGTTAAGTGTTCAACCTTTTACCTTCAACCCAGTTCAAGAAAATACCTACATTGTTTATAACGATAATAAGGAGTGTTGTATTATTGACCCGGGCTGTTATTTTGCAACCGAAGAGAAAGCACTTACAGATTTTATTGAACAAAACGAATTAAAACCGCTCTATCTCTTAAACACACATTGCCACCTCGATCATATTTTCGGTAACCGTTTCATTCATAAAAAATATGGACTGGTATTGCACCTGCATAAATTAGAAGAACCGGTGCTGGCACTTGGTCCACTTTCCGGGGAAAAATGGGGTTTGCCATTTGATAATTATGAAGGCGAATTGAAATTTATTGGCGAAGAGGATATTATTAAACTGGGGACTGAAGAACTACACATATTGTTTACTCCCGGTCATTCGCCAGGCAGTATTTGCTTTTACAGTAAAGAACATAAATTTATTATCAGCGGCGATGTTTTGTTTGAAGGAAGTGTAGGTCGAACCGATTTACCTGGGGGTAGTTTTGAGGTATTGGAACAAAGCATTAAAACCAAATTATTTATGCTTCCGCCGGATGTAATTGTCCACCCGGGACACGGTAACAGTACCACCATTGGTGATGAAATGAAAACTAACCCATTTGTAAAAATGATCTAAGCTTTGCTGTTTTCAATTGATTGCGGAACAATAGCCGCAGGTGGTACTTTGTAAAATTTGCTTATAAAAGGTAAACGCCGAATTTCATTTTTTTCCACCGTGCCAATAAACAATAGAAAAAGTACAAGCAGGGTAGTAGCCGTTAGTAACCCAACCCAAAGGTTGTCGGTAAGGTTTCTAATGCCAAAATAAACAAGGTATAGAACAATAGAGATAACTACATAGGCGGTAAGTTTCTTCCATGCATATGGAATGCGGTAATGTATTTGTC
>JAKFCI010000371.1:0-3583 GCA_036676725.1 Chitinophagaceae bacterium | reverse complement strand
AAAACGATTTTAAACTTTTTGGGGCATATTCTATTATTCCTTCGGTTCAACCAACGCATGCCACATCTGACATGTATTGGGCTGGCGATCGGCTTGGTAAGGAAAGAGAAAAAGGTGCTTATGCTTACAAACAATTGTTACAACAAAATGGCTGGCTTCCGCTAGGCACTGATTTTCCTGTTGAAGACATCTCTCCTTTTAAAACATTTTATGCTGCCGTTTTTAGAAAAGATGCTAAAGGATACCCCGAAAATGGTTACCAAACAGAAAACGCATTAAGTGCCGAAGAAGCCTTACGCGGAATGACCATTTGGGCGGCAAAAGCAAATTTTGAAGAAAAAGAAAAAGGAAGTTTAGAAAAAGGAAAATTTGCAGATTTCATCATCCTCGATGGTGATATTTTAAAAGCAAAACCCCTGGAAGTGCTAAAAACACCTGTTTTGGCAACATACATTGGCGGAGAAAAAGTTTATGGCAAATAATATTATAATTATGAGAAAGGCGCTTATCCTAATTCTTTTCATGGCAAGCTTCACTTTTATACAGGCTCAAAAAAAGCGAATTATTTTCTTTGGCGATTCTATTACAGAACTAGGAGTACAACCCAATGGATATATTTCTTTTCTTAATAAAATGCTTGAAAAAAACAAGGTGAATGACTACGAATTGATCGGTGCAGGTATCGGCGGCAATAAAGTGTACGATCTTTATTTAAGGCTAGATGATGATGTGCTGAAACAAAACCCTGATGTGGTAGTCATATGGATTGGCGTTAACGATGTCTGGCATAAACGATCTTTAGGCACAGGCACTGATGCAGATAAGTTTGAAAAATTTTATACTGCCATCATCAGAAAATTAAAACAGGAAAATATTAAAGTCTATTTAAGTACGCCGGCTGTAATTGGCGAACGCACTGATTTTAGTAATGAACTGGATGGCGATTTGAATAAATATTCAGTTATTATAAGAGATCTTGCCAAAAAAAATAATTGTAGCTTAATAGACTTGCGAAAAGCGTTTTTAGACTACAACCTAATTCATAATAAAAGCAATAAAGAGTCTGGTATTTTAACAAATGACAGGGTACACCTTAATGAAGCTGGCAATACGCTGGTTGCAGAAGAAATGTATAAAGCCTTATTAAAACAATAAGGAATCCACGCTTTTTAACAGGTAAAAGAATAGTACCAACCTTCGCTTGTTTTTATTTCGTTTATTTTTGCCGTTTGTTTTTATTTATTTGATCATGATCAGGATTGCGATTTTAGATTTATACGAGGGGCAGGCCAACCAGGGAATGCGTTGCATTCGTGAAATTATTAATGATTGGAGCGAACAGCACCATTTGGAATGCGAGTGGGATGAATTTGATGTACGCAGTAAGTCGCTGGTTCCGGATATGTCTTATGATATTTATATTTCCTCTGGTGGTCCCGGCAGTCCTTTGGAAAGTGAAGGCTCGGAATGGGAAGCAGCTTATTTTGATTGGCTTAATAAAATAGAAGCCTGGAATAATGATCCATTGCAATTGACAAAGAAGTTCGTTTTCTTTATTTGTCATTCTTTTCAATTGGTTAGTCGCCATTACGGAATTGGAGAAATTACCAAACGTAAAAAAACAGCATTTGGCGTTTTCCCGGTGCATGTTTTATTAGAAGGCCAGGTAGATCCTGTATTAGAAGGATTAAGAGATCCTTTTTATGTTGTAGATAGCAGGGACTGGCAATTGATTCGTCCCAATTTTCAAAAGGTTAAAGAACTAGGTTTTCAAATTTTAGGAATAGAAAAATATCGGCCGCACGTTCCATACGAGCAGGCAATCATGGGCATTCGTTTTAACCAATACATGGTTGGTACACAATTTCACCCGGAAGCCGATGCCGTAGGTATGAGTATGTATTTACAAACGGAAGATAAAAAGCAAACTGTCATTGAAAATTACGGCGAGGCAAAATGGAAAAACATGATCGAAGGTTTGAACGATCCTGAAAAGATCATGTGGACACATACCCATATTCTTCCAAATTTTTTAAACATTGCTGCACACCAATTGCTTGCTATAGAAGCATAATTAAGTAGCCGGCTCCTGTAATACTATTTAGCTGAAGTTGCGTCGCACACTTATAGGCCTTGTACAATATGCAACACGAAAATTTCCTATTGAGCAAGCCTTATTCCTGCCTTTTAAAAAGAAAATTAAACCTAACTTACCTTTAAATAAAGGTTCATGGTACCGGAATTACGCAAGAAGTATAACCAACTATTTACAGCTGAAAAATATAATGCTTTTTTAAATGAATTCAACCAGCTGCATCCCGGTGCGCTTGATTTTAGGGTAGCAGAAACACCCATTTTTATTCCAAAGGATTTTACGCAAAAAGCCTTGGCTGCATGCGAAAGCATTATTGATATCATTTCTACACCCGAATATAAAAAACAGAGTGCAAGAGCAATTCCAGAAAACTTAAGAGTACCTAACGAAGATGCTCACCCGCATTTTATTGCATTCGATTTTGGCATTTGCAAAAATGAATCAGGAGCAATTGAGCCGCAGTTAATAGAAATGCAAGGGTTTCCCAGCCTTTTTGCTTACCAGGTTTTTTTTCCTGAGATACATGCAAAACACTTTTTTCAACCCGACGGTTTTTCGCCCTATTTAAATGGCTTTACAAGAGAAAGCTATGTGGCACTAATGCGTAAGATTATTGTGGCAGATGCAAAGCCTGAGGAGGTTGTTCTTTTAGAGATCTTTCCCGAAAAACAAAAAACCAGGATTGACTTTGCTTTTACTGAGGATTTATTAGGCATTAAAACGGTTTGCCTGACAGAACTGGTTCAAAAAGAGAATAAACTGTATTATGAAAAAGATGGCAAACAAATTTTAATCAAACGCATTTATAACCGTTTAATTTTTGACGACCTGTTTCAGCAACCGCAAGAAATACAGGAAAAAGGAAAGATCTTTCAACAGGAAATTGATGTTACCTGGGTGCCGCATCCCAATTGGTTTTATCGAATCAGTAAATTCTCCTTGCCCTTTATTAAACATCCGTATGTTCCTGAAACATCGTTTTTAAACGAAGTAGATAAGATGCCAACAGACCTGCAGAATTATGTGGTGAAACCGCTTTTTTCGTTTGCAGGACAGGGAGTAATTATTGATGTTACGGCAAAAGAAATTGAAAAAATAAAAGATCCTGAAAACTGGATCTTACAAAAGAAAGTGGATTATGCAGCAGTAGTTGAAACACCCGGCGAAGCTGCAAAAGCAGAAATAAGACTATTTTATTTTTGGGAAGAAGGTAAAGATCGACCCATTGCAACTAATAATCTTGCACGTTTAAGTAAAGGCAAAATGGTGGGAGTACGCTACAACAAAGACAAAGATTGGGTTGGCGGTACCTTTGCCTTGTTTGAACTATAGGTAGCGAACCAATTTTGACTTTACTTCGGTTTGATTTATTTCATTTTAAATCGCATACCTGCAAAAACCCTCATACCCTGGTTGGGTGCATACACATAAGTTGGATCAAAAGTTAATTTATAAGGATTTTCTTCTGTTTGCATAATACTTCCATCA